>RFVZ01000157.1 GCA_009922405.1 Betaproteobacteria bacterium | reverse complement strand
GGTAAATAAACAATCTTCTCTGAATAATGGATTTGCTGATCTGGGGGAATCAATTGCGCGTCGGCAATCAGATAATCGATGTAGTCCGCACCCATCGTACCTGGATATCCCAGGTAATTCACTTGAACGGGCGCCGCGCGATGGGCGAAGATCCCGGCCCGTTGGCCTTGAGTGAAACCTTTAAGATCGACTGCGATATCGATTTCGAGGTCTCTGGATAACTGGGCGATTTCGAGATCTGTTTTGGAGCGAACATCGATGAAATGGGTAAATGCATCGGCGACACGTTCGGACATTGCGTCGGTTGCTTTTGGTCCGAACGAAAATCCAATCAATTCAAATTCCAGTTGATTGTGTCGCTCGAATAACTCTGCCATCAGATAAGAAGTGGCATGGTTATAAAAATCGGCAGAGTAGTACCCTAGCCTGATTTTTCCTCGTCGAACATGGGTGGTTCGCGAGGGACCCGCGGTTAAGGATGCGAATGGCCCTAAGCGCGGGTTATAGGGGTGTTTGTCGTTGATCCAGATTTCCGCGACTCGTCGTTGGATTGATGCAGAGTCTAGCAAGGTGACCGCTGGAAACCCAGACGAAACCTTTTGGCCCTCGCCGATTTGAATGCTAAGTCGTTCCAGATCAGCGTCGTAATTCGTCCAATCGCAGAGTCTCATGCGCGTGTAGAGAATCGTTCCAGCCAGATATTCGTAGTCTGGATTGAGGGACAGGACCTTTTCAAATCCTTGAAGGGCAGATTCGAGTTGGTTTAACTCCTGATGCAGTAGCGCAAGGTTGTAGTGAGCATCGATATAGTCGGGCTTCAGCTCGATCGCCTTGGTGTAACTGGCAATGGCGGCGCCGAACTGCTTCGCTCTCTGTAGCGCGACACCCAGATTTCCATGGGTTTCTGGGTGATCTGGTGAGATGGATGCGGCCTGATGGAATGCGCGGATCGACTGGTCAATTTGGCCGGCTTCCTTGAGCGCGACACCCTTGTTACAGTAAGCCTCGACCATCGATGGAGCAATTTCAATGGCTCTGTCATACGCTGAGAGAGCCGCTGGGATGTCGCCCAGGCTTCGATGCGCGATGCCCAGATTGCAGAATGCTTCGGCGAGGTTTGGATTGACGGCGATCGCGCGTTTGAAGTCTTCGATCGCTTCGGCATGTCGTCCCATTCGTTGCAGGCAAGTCCCGCGGTTACAGAATGCCTCGGCATTGGGCGACCGCCGGATAATTTCGTCATAGGTTTCGAGCGCCCGGTCAAACTCCCCGAGTTCTTGCAAAATTGCCGCCTCGCTGACCCTTGCAGGAAGATCCGCCGGGTCGAGTTCGATGGCTCTCTCGTAGGCCTCGATTGCCTGATCTGGGTTCTTGAGTATGCGAAAGCAGTTGCCCAAGTTGAAAAACGCCTGCGAGTGCTCCGGGGCGAGGCGGATCGCTTCGCTGAAATCTGATGCGGCCTGCGTCGGTTCGCCTGATTCAAGGTAGGCCACGCCCCGGTTGTACCAACTGAGCGGGGAACTCGGGTTGAGTTGTAGCGCCCGGGTGTAACTGTTTATCGCGTGCTCGAGTTCGTCGATCGCCTGATGCGCACTACCCTTGTTATGGTGGTAGGTGTAGTTGTTCGGGTCGATGCTGATCGCAAACCCGATGAGCTTGATAGCCCGTTCATGTTGCTGCTGGTGCGATGCGATCGTGCCTAGACCATGGATTGCGCCCGCATGGCGGGGATTTTTCGCCAGCAACTCTTGATAATGTGCTGCTGCCTCCGCTATCGCCCCGCGTTGATGAAGCGCGGTCGCGCGCTGAAATGAATCCCCGGCACCGACATTCGATTTGTTTGGATGTTTCGCTTTCATCCTGGTCGAGGACTGGCTGTGACGATCGTTGTCGATAACTTTGGCACGCGTCTGATCTTACGACAGACGTGGAGTAGTCTAGCGAGTCCGGTGGGGCAGTCGAGGGATGCCTTACTGGCGATCTTTTGTTGCACGAATAGAATCAATACGCCCCAACAAAATTCAGGGCGATCCAGTTGGTAAGTTTGGTTCGGAGAGTTAGAGATGTCGTCATTGCGCCCCCACATCAACGTCTGCCTGATGCAGCCCCCAGGTTATATCCACGCGCTGGCACTCCTCGAGGCCGCGGAATATGTGGTTGCAAAGTCTCGTGAGGTTGGGTTCGAGGCCAGCCTCAGTAAGAACCGGATCTTGCCGACCGGGCTAAATATTGTTTTCGGCGCGCACATCAACCCCAAATCGCAATTGAATCTGGGGCAGAACGTGGTCGTCTTCAATAGTGAACAGTTGCCTGAACAGAGTGCCTGGATCAATGCGGATTATAAGCAGGTACTAAACCAACATTACATTTGGGATTACTCCGAATTTAATCTGGTCAGGATCAAACACGATCATAAGCAGGTGGTCTGCTTTCATCATGCGGATGCATTGAATCGGATCGCTACCACGGCTGTCCCCGAATACGATCTGCTTTTTTACGGCTCGTTGAATGATCGTCGCAAGAAAGTCCTGAGTTCTCTGCGCGAGAACCACGGACTAAAAGTCCTGGATTTCTATGGACTCTATGGCCCTGAGCGTGACGTCCTGCTCGCCAACACCAGGGCTCTACTGAATTTACACTTCTACGACAGCCAGATCTTCCAGCAAATCCGCGCCTTTTATCCGTTGATTAACGGGATCCCGGTGATTTCGGAGAATTTCCCTATCGAGTCCGCCCCGGCCATCTATCAGGACACGGTTTTTACCCCCGGCGCCGAACCCTTCGAAGCATTTGTTGCGGGACTACTTCAGGATCGTGAAGGGTTTGCGGCGCGCGCGCAAAAGAAAACCGAAACCTTTCGCCTTTCCTTGGACCATGGGGAATTTAGTCGCGCACTGACAGAAACGGTGCGAGAGGTCCTTGGTGAGTCGCAGGTCCCAGGCAAGCATGGCTGTTCGCGCACTGCGTCGGCGCCCACCAGAATGAATATTGGCAGCGGGAAAGACTATCGCCCGGGGTATCTGAACGTGGACATCAATCGGTCCACCAACCCCGATCTTGTCTTTGACCTGACGTCGGTCTCTGAGTTTCCCGTGACGGTCAATTCGCACGTCTACGGCGAGATTGTATTCTCGGAGGCAAGCCTAGACGAAATCGTCGCGATTGATGTGCTGGAGCATGTTCCAGATCTGGAACGGTTCATGACCCATTGTCTCGCTTTGCTGAAGGAGGGAGGGCGCTTTGAGATCCTGGTTCCTTATGATCTTTCGCACGGTGCATGGCAGGACCCGACCCATGTCAGGGCGTTTAATGAACATTCCTGGTTGTATTACACCGAATGGTTCTGGTACCTGGGGTGGTTCGAATATCGCTTCGATTGCCTTTCGCTGGAGTTTGTTCCGTCTGAGGCCGGTCAAGAATTGATCAAACAAAACCTTCCCCAACCGCAGGTGTTACGCACGCCACGCGCGATCAATTCGATGAAGGTCTCGCTAGTCAAGCGCCGAACAACGCCCGCCGAAAAGACTTCGGCACGGTCATTTCGCACTCAGTTTTAGTCCGAATTGAATTGACACCATTCAGACCGCTGCGATAACGTCCGCACATGGCCCAGGCAGCACCACGCGCACGCTGCCCATCGAGGCAGTCAGGAAGTTCCTACCCGAGCTTGCCTCGAGTCTTCGAGCGTTTTGGCGTCTGGGCCGCGCTCTGGGCAATGATTGCGATGGCCGTCATGCCCACGATCTCCCACGCGATGGTTCGTTTTTCGTCCCAAACTGGGCCGGCGATGGAGATGGAGATCTGTACGACTCGGGGTGTTGAACGCATCTCGATGGACCCCGGCCTGCAACTGGCCGACGAGTCCATAGACGTTGAATCGAAGACGCTTCCCGCGTCACATGATCTGAATGCGGAGCACTGTCCGATGTGCGGTCAGTCGGGGCATTCCGCTCTGCCGCCACCGTCGCAGTCGGTGTTGAAATTATCTGGGCTCAGCGATGCGCCGCCTCGACTTTTTCTGCTGGCGCCCCGCCCATTGTTCGCCTGGTTGCAGGCGCGGCCACGAGGTCCTCCACACATTTCCTGAACGTCATTGAACCCCGAGCGGGTTGTCAAGAACAGCCGCGCTTGCCGTTTTGATGTTCTGCACACGCTGGGTATTGCGTGTGCAAGCGATCTCAGGAATTTGAATCATGTATCTGGATCAATCGGTCGCGACTCGCGCGGTTTCGTCTCGCCGTTTTCAATTAACGCCCTTTGCGATGGCCTTCGCCATGGCATTTGGCCCCTTACCTGCCGCTTTTGCTGACCACGGGTCGGAGCGCAGTCTCGGCGTCGTGGTGGTGACCGGAACCAATCCCAGTTCGATGCCGACTTACATCCCGACGACCATGGAGTCGATTACTGGGCGCGAGGTCGAGGACCGCATCAACGCCACTGATAGCGAAGACGCGATCAAATACTTCCCGAGTCTTCTGGTCCGAAAGCGCTACATCGGCGACTACAACCATGCGATTTTGTCGAGCCGCGCCTCGGGTACGGGCAACAGCGCGCGGTCGGCAGTCTATGCGGACGGCATTCTGCTTTCAAACTTTCTCGGTAATGGCATCGGTGGGCTGTCTTTCGTCCCGCGTTGGGGCCTGGTGACTCCCGAAGAAATCGAACGTGTGGATGTGATGTACGGCCCGTTCTCGGCCGCCTATCCGGGCAATTCGGTGGGTGCGGTGGTGGATTACGTGACCCGCATGCCGACTCAGTTCGAGGCGCACGGAAAGGTGAGTTTCAGCTCGCAACCCTTCGAGCTCTACAACACGAGGGAGACTTATCAGGCCTGGCAGACCAGTGCCTCGGCGGGCAGTCGGTCGGGTGACTGGTCCTGGTTCTTTAATTTCAACCACACCGACAGTCATGGCCAACCGCTGACTTTTGCAACCCGTCTGGTCAGTGCAGGCACGGTGGGGGCCTCGGGCACCCCGGTGACGGGAGCCGTCGCCGGGCTGAACAACGCAAACGCGCCCTGGTACATCATTGGGACCGGGACTGAATTCCGAACCCAGCAGGACCACGCGAAGCTCAAGCTGGCATATGACCTGAGCCCGACGCTTCGTGCTTCGTACACCCTGGGGGTGTGGCAGAACACCTCTGAGGGTCGCCCTCGGAGTTATTTGCAGACCGCAACTGGCAGTCCGGTCACCAGCGGTGGAATCAACATCGAAGGACGCAGTTTTTCAGCCCTGACCGGCGGCGATTTCGCGCTCACCAATGAGTCGCTGACGCACGCGATGCATGGCCTGTCCGTCAAAAGCAATACCAAAGGGGTGTTCGACTGGGAATTGGCTACCAGCCTCTATGAATACGGCACGGATCTCAAACGTCAGAACGGTTCTGCGAACACCTTACCGGCCGCTTCACAGGGCGGCGCTGGCACGATTGCCGACGGTCGTGGAACGGGGTGGCAAACCCTTGCCCTCAAGGGCATCTGGCGTCCTGAAGGCATTCGGGGGGCGCATCAAGTGGATTTTGGAGTGCAACAAGATCATTGCGAATTGCGCTACCGGACATCTTCGATTGCGGGCAACTGGCTGAGCGACCCCGCTGGGGATCTCCTGAGCAACGTGGGTGGTGAAACCCGACTCCGAAGCTTCTATGTGCAAGACGTTTGGGCCTTGGCCCCGCGTTGGAAGACCGTCCTCGGGGCCCGCTACGAAGACTGGAGCGCCACGGGCGGGCTGACCAATTTTTCGGCAACCAGCAGTATTTCGCATCCGAACCGTCAAGGCTCTTTCGTCTCGCCGAAAGCCGCGCTGTCGTTTGCGGTACGTGATGATCTGGTGCTTAAGGCCTCGTTGGGACGGGCGGTGCGGATGCCGACAGTGGCCGAACTCTATGGAGCGACTTCGACGACTAATTCTCAATACATTAACGATCCGAATTTGCGCCCTGAGCGTTCGCTGACTGGGGAACTCAGCGCCGAAAAGGACATTCCGGGTGGGTTGTTGCGCGCAACACTCTTTTCTGAAGACACGCACGATGCACTCTATTCGCAGTCAATTGTCGATGCCTTGGCGGGCAACAAGACAATTAGCCGAGTCCAGAATGTCGGACACATTGCGACCCAAGGCGCGGAGCTCTCGTATGTGGGTTCTGATGTTTTGGCGAAGGG
>RFVZ01000156.1 GCA_009922405.1 Betaproteobacteria bacterium | reverse complement strand
CTTGCGACTGCCATGAAGGGCTCGAACCCGTTGCGGTGGAGAAAGCCAGAGGAATCTGCTCAGGTTTGTCGGTTCCTTTTTTGGCGATCATTTGTGCCACGACGAATCGATCGAACACCGCGACATCGGGCGTTTTGATTGAAGCGGCCCAGTCGGTTGCGGTGCGTCCGTCGCTCAATATCAACCGGGCATCGTCAATCGCCAATCCGACCCAGAGGCTAGCGGTGTCGCGCTTGGGGGATTGCCCCTGGAAGCTTACCAGCCGGTCGGCCAAGTGATCGGCGATCGGACCGCTGCCATGAAGTACGACTTGAGCAGATTCCTCTGGCTTTCTCCACCGCAACGGGTTCGAGCCCTTCATGGCAGTCGCAAGTCCCTGCGTGGCTCAGTGCGCTCGGATTCCAACCGGTGGCGTTAACCGACACGCCCGGGCTGATCGTCACGCGAACGCTCGCGATGCTGATCAACGAAGCCGCTGACGCGATCACGCAAGGCGTCTGCAGTTCAGAGGCCGCCGATTCCGCGATGAAACTGGGGGTTAACTACCCCCAGGGTCCGTTTGAATGGCTCGAGGCTTGGGGCGTCCCCGGGGTGGTTGGTGTTCTCGACGCGCTCGACGCCTACTATCGCGGCGAGCGCTATCGGGTGAGTCCTTGGCTAAGCCGACATCAGCACTGACCAGCCACCACGCAACCAGGAATGCTGTTGATCGCACCCGCGTAGGCGCCCTTAATCAGATAGCGCACCGTGTAGGTATAGGTCTTGGCGCTCGGGCCCGTGCTGGCGGCCGTCGCCGTGCCGGTGTGCGCATGGTAGTGATACCCCATGCTGTCATGGTTATGGCCGCCAAACGTATCTAGCGCAGTGCTGTTACCCAACATGGCGGTATCCGCTGTCCGATAACGACCGAACAAAGCCACGCCGTCGTACCCAAAACCAATGAGTGGAGGATGAGTCTTGTTGGTGTAATCGTAATCGTTATACATCCCAACCCCGCGGCCCGACTGATACCCATCCGCGTGGCAATGTGGGCCGCCGCCGCCCTGTCCGACGTGACAGCCATTAACCGAAAGTTCCCCTGCGGCCTGCGAATACTGCAGGACGTTGCTGTAGGCAGGGAACATGACTGCGCCGTTGATCATGATCCCGTTGTCCGCGGTGCTCGCGTAATTCAGGACATCCTTTGGATTGGCCGCCTGAACTGTCGCGCTGGCAGTACTGTAGACATCGCCCCAAAGCGTCTTAACGAGGGTATTCGCGGTTGGCGTTGTGACCACCCCATAATCCTTCATCGGGATCTTTTTCGCGTAGTAGTCACGGTTCGTAAACCGGGTCACCCCCTGACCGGCATAGCCTGAGCCGATTCCATCCCCCGGTGGCCGCGTGACGTCCCGCAACCCATGTGGATCTGCGCCGTTGCCGTAACTAATAATGACCATGAACGGGTGGTAGACGCCGTTGGTTTGATCATTTGTGAAGTACACATACGGAACCAGATTCATCCCGGGGGTTCCGTCTGAAATCGCGTCGCTCGCGAGGGTGCTGGCGAGCAGCGAGTCCCTAAATGCGGTGTACACCGAGGTGTCATAACGCAGGCTGCCACCCGCGGTCGTCCCGGCCGAAGCAAGCGTCGACTTAATTTTCGCGAGGTAGGCGTCGGCATTCGCCTTCGTCGTTTGATCACTACCCGCAGTCTTCACTTGATTGAGATAGTCCGCGTTCGAACTCAAGGACTTGTAGATGCTGCCTGCCGTACCTTCAACAACAGCGCTCTGCGCTTGGCTGTTGTACTTAAAGGCCGCATCGGCATTGGTCTGATATGTACCCAGCGTCGGATTGAAGTCGGTCGGAACGCTGAAATCAATCGGCGAGTTGAACAGATACAGCTTCGTGGCCGTCGCGGTGCCGGAGACCAATTTGTACACGCCCGATGTCAGGTTGACGTAGTAGTCCGCTGCAGCAAACGCCGTGTCTTGTGTGTAGGTCGCTTTATACGTTGTTGCATCGTAGCTGTACTTGTAACGCTTCTTTGCCTGCAGCAACTTGGTGGTCGCATCGTAGGAGAAAACGATGTAACCGTAGGTCGTCGAGACCTTGCCAAAATTATTTCGAAATTTCAGCTTGTTCGAATCCGCAGCATCAAAGTCAATCGACTGATTTGGGTGGAGATGCGAATCGAGCCGGAAGTAGGTGGCAGTGGTTGAATCTGCAACTAGGTACATCAACTTAGACAGGTAAGTCTTGTAAGTCGCCGAAGTTGGAATCGTCGCACCTTCTGCGGCATATCCAGTGGTTGCGCTGTAGGTCGAACCGACCGAGAGAAAATTGGCCGAGGTCGACGAAGCAGTTGCCGAATTCGAAATCAGATACCGGTTTCGGGTCGTAGGCGTCGTCGCTGAAGTCAAGCTGGAGGTGTAATAGGTCTGCGCCAATACCGCGGAGAATGGCGCCGCGCCTGAGTACTTCGCACACGTATCGGCGCTACCACAAACGCCCCCTACGCTGGTAATACTCGAGACCTTCACTGTCACGTTGTAATAGGTCGTCGATCCCGTGGTCGTAACAACCTTGACTTCGGGAATCGTCAAAACGCCCGTCGTAGAGTCGTAGGTGTCAAAGGCGGCGACCGATGGCGGCTTGGTGGTTGTCCCCGACGACGTCGTCGATCCAACCACAGCAGTCACATTTGAATAGAAGCGGCTGTCGCTGTACTTGACGATCGGTGCATTCAAAACGCCGGTAGTGCTCGTCCAGGTATCGGCGGCCCAAGTAGCGGTCGGACCCAGCAAGCCCGTCAAAACCGCAATCGCCGCGACTTTAGATTTACTCATTAATCTGCCTTATCAACTATCCAGAAGTTTTTGTTCGCCAAATCCAGCCAACGCACGGTAAAGTACAGTTCTGGATCCAAAAGATCAAGCTTAGTCAATTTTCGTTTTTGCCCGTAAGTTTTATGGGCCCTTCAGGAATTTCGTTCATGGCCCCAAAGAAGTTTTTTAAATTTCTGTCCGCGCTCTCGCTAGCGTGCGTTTTAGTCGCATGCGGAAGCGACGGTTCGCTGGAAACCACAGCCTCCAATTCGGCCGAAACAAAATCCGACCCATTTTGGGATGCGTGGATGGTGCCGCAACCGGATAAAACACCGACGGTCGAAGAAGGTCAAGAACTCAGCGACCCATTCAAGAAAGCATAAATTATCGGTCCACTGCTGATTTTTTTCCCGCGATTGCCTCGCGGCCGGCCGCAATCGTGCGCCGCCAAAGCGCTCTCAAGTCTTACGTCCCTTACGATTCAGTTACTCCCGCGCCCTGTGCGGGGGCTGATTGGATTAGGCGCTTTTGGTTGGTTTTATTTGTTGGCCGCTCTGATCTGGCCTCAACTTGCATTAGGTCATGAGCAACAAAAGAATCGACTAGCAATAAAAAGACAAGACGTTCGCTGCATTAATCTGGAGTTTTCGGTCGCAGCACCGCTTGTTCTTCACCCCATATTGGGGCCAAAGCAAACCTTTGACGCTTTTATCAATAAGGTCGCTGGTCAATCACCCGAAGCCTTTCAAAAGGAATTGGAAAAGGCTCTGGCGGTGATTGAAAAAGGCGCACTCGTCAAGGGACCCGACGAGCGTAAAATCCCGTTACGAAAATGGGCCTGGGCGGCACCACCACTCTGGCAACAAAGTATTCAGCAGCAGCGAGCACTGATTATGGCAGGGGCCGGAAATACCGGCCATCCCAATCCAGTGGAATTCACAGCGACTGCATGCAGCAAAAGCCCGATCAATCGCTTACTGATCGGTTTTGATTCCAGCCTCTACCCGCTGTTTGTCGAGGCCAGCCAATCCGATCAATTCTGGTTGACGGTAGATATCCCAACCGCTATCGCTGACTTCTAACAACGCTGCGCCAATCCTACGTTCCAACACGCCTGAGTGGGTTGAGCGGATCCCTAACTGGTCAACGCCTCGAGGGCTCGATTCAAACGCGCGCCTAGAAGCCCATCGACCCACACTGCCTGCGGACAGTATCGACGCAAGATCTCCATCAGCTTTGTCTGGACCGCCCTGCGCACGGCCTCGCCATCGCGTTGCCCTGGGTCGGGCACCCAGGCAATATCATCCGCGCAAACGAGCGTCTGCGCGTAGCCCCCATGATGCGCGACGGCCTCCTTGATCAGTCGATCATCGGAAAAATAATAAACGCTGTACACCGCCGTCATCAGTGGGGCTGAATCGCAAATCACCCACCCATACCCCGCACGCCGAGCATCGATTGCGGCTTTTTCTTCAACCTCTTGCTGTCGAGCAAACAATTGGAATTGTTCTTCAGCGTTGGGGGATCTCCCCTCGACGGCAACCCACTCCCGCAAAACCTCCGAAAAGGTGATGCCAGGCAAGGTTAGGGCAAGTGCCTGACAAAGCTGGGACTTCCCCGTGCACTCGGCACCCAGCACCGCGACGCGCCGAACACCACCGTCCACCGCACCATTCACCTCCACCTCCACCTTAGCGCGCATTGACTGGGCTCCGCACCAACAGTTTCGACGACGGAGACGCGCGGCGCCAAGCTCGATAGCCCACACCCGAAAGCACCAATTGCGCGGCATAAAGTGCGGTCGTCGCCCAGAGCGCTTGCCGCGCAAAGAGGATGATGGACAGCGCATTCACCAAGCCCCAGACCGGCCAGCAGATAAGGTAGCGCTGGGCCATCAAGGCCATGGCGAGCAAACTCAGAACGGTCACGGCGCTATCCAGCCAAGGGCTCTGGCCGCCAGCATCGCGCATGAAACGTCCCCACAGTCCACACAACACAAGGACTCCAGCGCCCAGCAAAAACGCCCAGCGCGTTGGCAAGGACTGAACCCCGGGAGCGCCGGGTCGAGTCGGACTCGCGAAACGCCAGCGCACGTAACCCCACATCGAAGTCGCCGCAAAGACGCCCATCAATACGGCCTGACCATACAGCGCGGCGTGCCACATGAGTCCCAAATACAGAACGCTTGATCCAGACCAGCAGATCCAGGTGCTCGGCCTTTGGCGGAGTCCCAGCACGACCCCGCCCAGACCGAGGCCAGCAGCCGTCCACTCGACAATCGTGCCGCCCCATTGGCTCAAAGAATCCATTGGCTCAAAAAACGATTCGCTCAAAATGCCCAGGTGGCGCTGGCACGCACGGACCTAGAAGCGCCCGGTGTCAGGTATGCATCCCCCAGAAATTCGCCTACGTCGCGCCAGTAGCGTTGATCGAATACATTCTCAAGCGTCAAACGATAGGTCCAGGATTGGGCGCCCCAATGAGGGACCCAAGTCGCCCCCAGATCAACTCGATGAAATGCTGGTGCGTAAACACCGTTGTCGCGCGCAGCCGGCCGGCGGCCTGTATATAGCCAAGCGCCATTGAGCCGCAAGCCATCAGCGGCGGGAACCCGATAGGTCAAGAACGCACTGCTTCTAAATTTTGGCGCGTTCACCGCCTCACGCCCCTCGAAAATTGGATTACCGGTTCCATCGGTTGAGGAATGCATCAGCGTTGCCGAAACCTGACCCTCCAGTCGGGGGGTGAACGCACGGGTCGCGCCTAATTCAAGACCCAATCGGGACTCCGTCCCGCGCTGAACAAAATTGCCCGGCGCCTGATCGAGGCCCTGATCATCTCGAAAATCATAAGGGCGACGACCACGGAATGCGGCAATCGATGCCGAGCTCTGTTGATCCAGGTGCAGGCGGGCACCGGCTTCTACCGATTGCATCCTGCGAGCGGGGAGTACCTCGCCGTTATTGGCTGCGCCCAGTGGCGCTCGTTGTCCTGCGGCCAGATCTTCGCGATAGCTGAGGTAGGCGACCGCTTGCGTCGTGATTCTCCGCTGTAACGCAACCGAGGGCATCACCCGATAGAGCGAGGTGCTCGCGCGGGGCACTGGGTTGTAGAACGGAAACGAGGCTTCTGAGACATCGTCCTGCTGAACCCAGCGGGCCTGCCCCGCTAGCGACCATTCCTGATTTAAATCCACACGATCGGACAAAACAGCACTTGCCTGCCGGATCCGGGATTCAAACACCGCCGTACCGGTAGCGGCGCTCGGGCCCCCAAACCAGGTCCGTGATATCGCATTACCGGTATCCACAAAACCCTGGTCGGTTGCATAAAAAACATAGTCGGGCATCCGGGTCTGACGCTG
>RFVZ01000155.1 GCA_009922405.1 Betaproteobacteria bacterium | reverse complement strand
GCGCCGCACACGCGCTAAGTCAACTTGAAGCGCTACCATCAGCGCTACAAATTCTGACCGTACGCCAATTGCTGTCAGCTTGGGACTGTTCCCGCCACCCCCTCCGCTTCATCCAGTTACAGCGATGGCGATCGGAAGGCAGGCTATGGTGCAACGTGATTTGAATATCATGACTACCGTAGTCTAGTCCGAGCTGCAGACGGACCAGCGCACGCTTTCGTGCCGGAGTGCCACTTCGCGAAGCTCTGAAACGCTCTCAGTCTATAAGTGCGCTTGCAGTCCTAGGAGATGGAGTTTAACGACGTAATGACCGCAGGTTTCAAACCAGCCGGGGCCATCTGGAGTATTGAGCATGGTTTTCAGTCGGCCCAACTCGGTTGCATGCTAGTGATAAAGCCATGGGCTCACATCCCGGCGTCGATGTACTCGCGTCCCCGGTGGGTGACTGATTCCCAATGGGGAGCGAACTCGCGCGGGTCCGACTGAAACCCCGAGATGATGCCGCTGAAGTGACGCATGATCAGACCCAGCATGTGGGTAAGTTGATCTGTTGACTTCATCGGGGGCAGCATGGTGTTCATGCCCCAGACTTTTGGCAGCCATTGTTTGGGGTGCAGAGTCGTTGGCCCGATCGCGATGGCGTGCAGGAAGCCATCAAAGGTGTCGATCACCATCGAATCGTCGGAATCAACTTCATGGAGCAGGATGCGATCAAGCTCCTGGAGTTCTTCGTCGGATAGGGGCTCAGAGGGGTCGGTCATTTGTTGCAGTCTCGGGTTTATGCCTTAGTCCGAAAATAACCCCAGGGTGTAGGAACTGCCAAGCGACGAGCGGGGCAAGAAACCGCGTCCCGAACAGGGCATCTCCAACCCCTGAACTCGGCTCGACGGAGTGAACCCTTGTAGGGGTTGTAACTAACTGCGGGACTTGTTCGCAGCGAGCGCCATTCTCTGGGGATGGCTCATCGGATGAGCCCGTCTGGGTTCATTCTGGACCTGCACTTTTAGAGAACGAGGGTGCAGGGGTCAGGGAGGTACAACTCGGCGCTCTGGAGGTGGAATCCAGGGGCTGCAGTGGCGCTACCTGATTCATTCAAAGCCGCCCCAAGAAACCCGGAGAAGAAGATGACCGAGCCAATTATTCAGAACCCCGCGCAGCCAATCCTGCCGCTAGCTGAACTGGAACCTGTGATGTCCGAGGACCAGTTTTGCCAATGGATGGTGAACGCCAAACCGAGTGATCGGATCCAGATTCATGTTGGGCACCTGATGCTCGACCGTTCCGAGCCCCACTTACCCTATGAGCCATCGGAAAGGGTGCGTCTCAATCTATTGGCGAGTCGCGCCTGGGTCGCCTGGGAGGTGGCGCTGATCAGCCTGTCGACACAGAGGGTCGGACCGCTTGAGCATCGCTATTTCGCGCAGCGCACTGACACTCCCTTTAGGGAGGAGTAGGGGATAGGGTCGGGGGTGACCGCCAAATGGTCGCTCCTGAAGGCCGATGGGAACCGTTGAAAGCGGGTTCGTTCAACGATGGGAAACACGATGGGAACGACTCGGCGGTAAAACTTAAGTATCTGTTTTATATGATGGTTTTAAGCCCGCCCTGTCCGCCAATGCCCCCACCGACTCCGCCTGACTTTTCTATTTGCCTGCGACGGCCAGCAATGCTTTGGGGTTGGTACGAGCAATCGTCAGTAGGGTGCGCGCTGCGCCGCTTGGCTGTTTGCGCCCTTGCTCCCATCCTTGAAGCGTCCGTACTGAAACGCCGAGCAATGCGGCGAACTGGCTTTGGGACAAACCGGTCTTTTCGCGTGCCTCGATGGCTGGACTATAGGCTACCCGCACCTGACCAGCCTTCATTTGTAAGATGGACTCGAGAAGTTCGGCGCCTAGGTCTCGGCTGGCCTCGAATTGGGCCAATTCTCTGGGTGACAAGGGCTTATGGTTCGAGGGCACGGCGAATCTCCTTGAGTACGGCACCACTTAGATTGTCGGTCTTGGACTTTGCATACAAGGTCAGAAGCACCAGTTCCTCTGCCTCATTACGAGTGAAATAGATAACCCTGACTCCACCTGATTTGCCTGTTCCTTGACGCTTCCAGCGGATCTTTCGAACTCCTCCGGACTCAGGAACGACATCGCCAGCGGTTGGATTTGCGGACAGGAACGATGCGAATTCGCCTCGTTCCTCCTCTGTCCAATATGCAGGCCAAAGCTTCTGAAAGAGTTCAGTTTCGACGACGGTCAACATCGGTCAAACTATACGCTTTGGGCGTATAGACGTCGAGGTCAACTTTTCACATTTGCTCGCGAAACCCACCCGACTGTCAGCGAGCAGCTTTTGGTCGAGCGCGCGGTCGTTAGAAAAGCGCAAGGTAGTGGTTCCTTGCGTTTTACGTATTTGGTGGGTGCGCGACGTTTTTTCGATTTGAACGAACCTAAACAGTCTTGCGTACTCATGCTGCGTGATTGGGGCCCAAGGTTGGACTCAGGATAGGCGCGACCGAACCACAAGCGGCTTTCGGGCGGGTCGCAGTGACGCGAAATGGCTTACCGAATCGCCCCTCACACTTTTTCTCTTTACCCCCCTTGAAAGGTAGTTGAGCAACACCATTTTTGGGACATCCGAGGCGCTGCGCTTGCAGTGATCTCGTAACAACCTAAACATTTGGAGTGTTGCCATGAATGTCGTTGTTACTCGCCCGTTTTCGCTGCTGGACAGCATGCTCGATGCCCTAGCGCCTGAGTCCAGTGAACAAACCCGTGCACGTCTCGATGTGATCGAGCGTGCTGAACGCTACGAGGTGCAGGTCGATTTGCCGGGCGCGAAGAAGGAAGATATCCGGGTCGATATCCACGAGAATCAGGTGCGAATTTCTGCCAAGGCGGTGGTTGCTCGGGAGCTTAAGGAGGGTGACCGCGCGCTTCGCACCGAGCGGCACTCGACTCAGTATGGTCGGAGTTTTGAATTGCCCCAGGCAGTTCAGGAAGACGCTGCGAGGGCGGCTTTCGAGAACGGTGTTCTCACGCTGACGCTGCCCAAGCGTGAGGCCCGCCAGGGTCGTCGACTGCAAGTTTCCTGATCTTTCCCCGACTCACTGCAGCCCCTTAGGTGACTTGGGGGCGCAGTGCTTGACTTGGAAATTGAAAATGAGTGTGCAAAGGAAAAAAACCAAACGTAGCGTCGATTCAATTCGCCGAAGAGTTATTCAGACCACCGCTAAGGCTTGGAGGCTCGGTGAGACGTCCGCAAGTCCGGAGGGTATTTCGAGCAAGGCCGAGTCTCAGGGTAGGCGAAATATCTCGAGCCAGCCCTCGGCGTGCTCCCAAGCCACCGGGCAACGTTTGCGAGCAAGGCAGGCGCCGGCAGAACCCGTTCAGAGCGGTCGGGAGCAATGAGTCGGAGGGTCTTGGGGGCCCTCCTGTTTTCGATGGCGGGTCTAGCCTGCGCGGAGTCAGAGTGGGTTTGGTACGGTCGTACGTACGAATCCAACTTTTACTACGATCCGATCAACATCCGCCAGTCGGTAGGTTTGCTCACAAAGACTCCCAACCTCTGGCGAGCTTGGACCATCGAGGATCGGAGCCGCCCGACGGTGCTGGGGGCCCGCTCCGAACGCAGTCTTTACGAATACGACTGCAGCACGAATCGATTTCGGGTTGTGCAACAAGAGCTGTACTCGGATGCCATGGCCAGCGGTCATCGACTTGATCGAGTTACCCGGCCGTCGGACTGGATCGCGGTGATTCCCAACACGGCGCCTAGCCTGCTGGGCAAAGTCGTGTGTGAGGAATTTTCGGGCTCGAGGTAAAGGAACCATGTCCCGCAGGGGCATGCATCGTTCCGACCGACCTTCGGTTTATGGCCTTGGCAACACGGGCCAACGTACGCATATTTGAAGTCGCCGCGCGAGCGATTCGACGCGCTCGTTATGGGGGTTGGATCGAGGTCGTTGAGGCGGACCACTCTCTGATCCAAGTCGTCAGAAATTCCGCAAAACCCGCGGCTCCCGGAGACAGGGCTCTCGAGGCAGGGGTATAGAGGCATACTTTTCGAATCGACTCGGGTTCGACTACTCGCTTCATCATGAGTCCAAACGGTTCGGCGAGTACCCCAACGTAGGCGGGTGCCAAAGTGACCGCCAGGCCTTGAGCGGCGATCCCGATGGCAGTAGAAATGTTGTCAACCACGTCGACCGGAGTGACCCGAACGCCAGCGGGCACATCCTCGTGCATCTTGGCGACGTTATGTTCATGATCACGCCCTGCGGCGACGATGGCTACTTTGGCCACTTCGTCCCAACGCACCGCTCGCTGATGGGCTGCCAGTGGGTGGGTGGGCGAGCACCAAAGGACCCACGCACTATCGAAGAGTTGTGTTGCGGTGACCGAATCATCCGTGCGGCGATCAGGGCCAATTGCCAAATCGACGTCGCCATCGGAGACGCGGTTGACGAGATGGTCAACCGGGACATCACGGACCCGCACAACCACTTTGGGCTTATGCAATTGGTATTCGCGAATGGCCAATGGCAATACGCAAGACGCCAACACCAATGGCGCACCAACCCTGACGACCCCGGTCGCGCGATTGCGCACATCGTCCGCCGCACTATCCGCGGCGCGCACATGGCGCAGCAAGGTAGATGCCGAGCCCAAAAAATCTCGCCCTGCGCTCGACAGTGCAACTTTGCGTGTCGTTCGGTCGAATAGCCTGAAACCGACGATGGCTTCCAGTTCAGCGATCAGTTGACTGGTTGCTTGTGCCGTTAGTCCGAGGCGCAACGCTGCTTGGGTAAAGCTGTGTGCCTCATAAACCGCGATAAACGCTTCGATCTGGCGCAATGTGAATCGGGTCAGTGGCATAGTCCTATTATCAATTAAGAATTGATAATTGACCAAAAAGCATTGGTTGTGTTCGCCAACCCGTGTCGAGCATTCTCAGCCTAAGAACGCTTACTCGACGTTAAATTTAAATAGTTCTGGGAGACATCATCATGGATCGCCGTCAATTCGTTTTGTCTTCGGTTGCGGTTGGTTTGTCGATCACCCATCCGCATTCACAGGCGCAAGCGCTGCCCGACAGCGTTCGCATCTTTGCGGGTTTTGCGCCGGGTGGGACGGTCGACGTCACCGCGCGCCGTGTGGCCGACAAGTTACGTGACGTCGTCGCGAAGTCGCTCGTCGTTGAAAATCGGACTGGGGCCGGGGGGCAGATCGCGCTGTCAGCCTTGAAAGCATCCGCACCGGATGGGTTGACCTTGGTCGTCACACCGATGTCGATGCTGGGAATTTACCCGCACACCTACAAGAAGCTCCCGTATGACCCGGTTGCTGATTTTCAGCCGGTCTCGCAAGCTGTTCGCTTCGACTTCGGTTTTGCGGTCGGACCGATGGTTCCGGCCAGCGTTAAGTCGCTCAGCGACTTTATTGCCTGGTGTAAAGCAAACCCGAAGGACGCAAATTTCGGTAGCCCGGCGGCTGGGTCCGTGCCGCATTTTGTTGC
This sequence comes from Betaproteobacteria bacterium, assembly GCA_009922405.1. GTDB lineage: Bacteria > Pseudomonadota > Gammaproteobacteria > Burkholderiales > Burkholderiaceae_E > RFPW01. Next base: position 673 of record RFVZ01000155.1, on the reverse strand, counting down.
TGAGATCTTTGGTCGATTCGCTGGGGTCGATCTGAAGCATGTGCCTTATCGGGGGACGCAACTCGCGATTGCTGATTTATTGGGGGGTCAAATTGCCGCCGTATCCGGGCCGGTTGGGGAATTTTTACAGCATCTACCAGGGGGCAAGATCAGGCTGATCGCGACCTCGGGCGCAGCGCGAAACAAGTTCGCTCCGACGGTGCCGACCTTTGCTGAACAGGGTTACAAGGACATCGTGTTCGATGAGTGGTTTGGTTTCTATATGCCCGCTAAAGTGCCTGCGGAAGTCCTCAATCGGACGGCTCAGGCGATCCGCAACGCGCTGGGTTCGCCGGATTTAATTGAGGCGCTCGGTCAGATGGGGCTTGAGGCCAGTCCGTCGACACCGGCTGAACTCGCCGCGCTGCTGAAGAAAGACAGCGATCGCTGGGCGCCGCTGATCAAGACGATTGGCTTTACGGCCGAGTCTTGATATGCGCCTCGAGGCACTTCGGGTCGAAGACATTGTCGTCTCACCTGATCATTACATCGATGGCGCGCGAATCGACTCGGAGCTCAGTTTCGAACTTTTTAGTCCCATCGATCAAGGACTATTGGGCCGCATCGGCGAGGGTGGGCCCGAGCATGTTGAGCTTGCCGTTGCGGCTGCTCAGAAGGCATTCCCGACCTGGTC
>RFVZ01000154.1 GCA_009922405.1 Betaproteobacteria bacterium | reverse complement strand
GCGGTTTCGGCACCTGCTGGTCGATGAGTTTCAGGACACCAATACGCTGCAGTATCGCTGGATTCGATTGTTGGCAGGCCCGGGTGCGGCGGTATTCGCGGTCGGTGATGACGACCAGTCGATCTATGCATTTCGCGGAGCGAATGTCGGCAACATGGCTGCGTTCGAGCGCGATTTTCAAACCCCGAACCTGATTCGTCTTGAACAGAACTATCGTTCTTTTGGGCATATTCTGGATTGCGCCAATGAGCTGATTCAGCGCAATGCCAATCGATTGGGCAAGCAACTCTGGACAGAGGCTGGGGTCGGTGAACCGGTCCGGGTCCGGGAGGCATTGAGCGATCAGGACGAGGCCCAGTGGATCGTCGAAGAGGTGCGCAGTCTTGTTCGCGATGGTTGGATGCGGGCGGATATTGCGTTGCTCTACCGATCGAACGCTCAGTCCAGAGTGCTCGAGCACGCCTTGTTCGCAGCGGGCATGCCTTACCGGGTCTACGGCGGCTTGCGTTTTTTTGAGCGGGCTGAAATCAAGCATGCGCTGGCCTATTTGCGCCTGATCGAAAACCCGGCCGATGACGGCGCATTTTTGCGGGTGGTCAATTTTCCGACCCGCGGGATCGGTGCCCGATCGATCGAGCAGTTGCAGGACGCGGCGCGCGCGCGAGGTTGCTCGCTCTATGAGGCGGCCAAGGCTACTGGCGGCCGTCTGGCCGGATTCGTCGGGCTGATGGATACCTTGCAGGCCGATAGCCTTCGCCTCGAATTGCCCGAGCTGGTTGAACAGGTCAACGAGCGCAGTCAGCTCTTGGCGCACTACACCGCCGAGCGTGACGGCGAAGAGCGGATCGATAACCTGCGCGAGCTGGTGAATGCGGCGGTGACTTTCTTGGGGGATCCACCTGCAGAGGACGCGGAGGCCCCGTTGCCTTTGCTGGCAGGATTTCTTGCACATGCATCGCTGGAGTCCGGTGAGAACCAGGCTGGCGAGGGCACGGATGCCTTGCAACTGATGACCGTCCACTCGGCGAAAGGCCTTGAATTCAATGCGGTCTTCGTGACGGGCCTCGAGGAAGGCCTCTTTCCGCACGAAAATTCAGCCAATGAACCCTCGGGTCTCGAGGAAGAGCGCCGACTGATGTACGTCGCGATGACCAGAGCGCGCCAGCGCCTGTACTTGTCTTTTGCGCAAACGCGCCTCTTGCATGGTCAGACCCGATACCACCTGCGATCGAGGTTTATTGATGAACTTCCCGATGGCGCCCTCAAGTGGTTGACACCGCGCAACGGCTTGCGAGCCACCCGAGAAGGCTGGGGCGGGGCCTGGGAAAGTGGTGGGAATGCCTGGCGCACGAAGGACGCGGGCGGCTCAGGTGGGCAGGGTGTTCAGCGGGGTGTGCAGGGCGGACAGGCAGCAGCTGGCGTCTGGCGCGGAGGCTACGGCAGCGATGGCCGCACGGCGGCCTCTGGTGCGCCGTTTCGGATCGGACAGGCCCTGAAGCACGCAAAGTTTGGCGAAGGGGTCGTGGTGGCTTTTGAGGGGACGGGGAGTGACGCCCGAGTCCAGATCAATTTCGGACCGGCTGGACTTAAATGGCTGGCACTTGCCGTTGCGAAGCTCGAACCGTATCCCGATAAGTGATCCATGACGAGGCGTAGAGCGCCCCTAGCATGATGAGCGAGAGCGGGCTCAAGACGAGGGAGAGCAGCAACGGCCCTGGATCGAGAGTGCGGGCAATGATCTGAATTGCCATCGATAAAGCCACTGCAATCGCGAGCCAGCATAGTCCGTACACCAGGAACGCGCCGCGATTTCGCCAGACTGCCACGAGACTAAAAAACATGGCTTTGACGGGAGCGATGCGGTGCCAGGCTACAAACAGCGGGGCGAACCAGAGCGCCATCTGAATCGGGGTATACAACAGCAAGAAGACCCCCGCGGAGATCATGAGGTCGATTGTCTCCAAGCCTGGGTCATCGCGCTCCAGTTGTCCGGTAATGAGCCGAATCAATGTACCGTCATCAAACAACGACGCCAGCATGAGGGCGGCAAGCGTCGCGACGAGATTGAGCCCGCCCAAAATCAGTAGCGGCTTCCAGGCTTTGGCCTCGTCGACCCGCAACCCTTGAAACAGCAGTCGGGGTAAGGGCAGTCGATCTTGTTCGGCAGCCAACATGGCTGTCATGAGACCGACCGCAAGCAGTGGGGTCAGCAGGAGGGGAAGAAACCCACCAATCCCTGGAAACACGGAAGGTACGGTGAGCATCAGCAGGTACAAGAAAGTCAGGGTCAGGAGCGGAATCGGTTGCTTGCGCAGCAAGACAAAACCGTCCTTGATCCATTGCCAGCCCATCCGTGGCGGCCGCTGCTCAATCTGCATGAGCGCTCCAAGGGTCAAAGCGGTGGGGGGCTTCGCGCCGGGCGATCAAAATCCGTTCAAAGTGGGCGGGGTCGTGAGGAACGATGACCTGTGCGGGGCGCGGCAGATGGACGTCATACAGTCGCGAAATCCAGAATCGCAGGGCACCCGCCCGCTGTGCTGCCGGCCAGGCCTCCCGCTCAGAGGGATCGAGCGGACGAACCAACTGATAGGCACTCACTAGCGCATTCAGTCGGTCGTGATCCCATGCGCCAGTTGCCAAATTGATGCACCAGTCATTGGCGGTAACCGCCAGGTCGAACAACCAGGTATCGACGCCTGCAAAGTAAAAGTCGATGACACCCCCGACCTCGTCACCCTCGAAAAGCACGTTGTTGCGAAATAGATCGGCATGAACGGCCGAGCGCGGCAACGACGTCAAATCCTGCGCAATCTGGTACCCCAGTTCATGTTCCAGAAGCGTCGCTTGCGCTTCGGGCAGGAATGGCAAGAGCTGGGGCGTAACCTCGCGCCACCAGGAAAGGCCGCGCAGATTGGGTTGGGTGCCCGAAAAATCTCGAGTCGCCAGGTGCATTCGGGCCAGGACAGAACCGATTCGGGCACAGGCCTGCGGACTGGGGTCGGTGATTTCTCTGCCCTGAAGCCAGGTCACGAGGGTCGCCGGTTTTCCGGCGAGGGTGCCCAGAATCTGCCCGTTGTGGTCCGGCACCGGATTGGGGCAGGGGATTCCGGCCAACGCCAGATGACGCATGAGTTCCAGATAGAACGGTAACTGCTGCGCGTTCAGGCGTTCGAACAAGGTCAGTACGAAGCACTGTTTCTGGCCTTCGCGTTCGGTCGTAAGGCGGTAATTGGTATTCTCGATTCCGGCCACGATGCCCTCAAGGGACACGACACGACCGACGTCGAACCGCCGTAAAAAGGGTTCGAGATCTGAGTCAGAAACGGCGGTAAAGACGGCCATCGACGCGACTGCGCTTTTTTCTCAGGGTTGCGGGTGGTGCAGCGGCGATGGAGGTCGCCACCGGATTCTAGCAAAGCCTGTAGCCGCGAAGCCAGCGTGCCAACGGGGCGTTCAAGTGGATCAGCGATAATCAGCGTTTTGGGGACGTTGGCATGTTGGACGTGGCGGGCGAATCATTGCTGTTGGTCGATGGTTCTGGGTATTTGTATCGTGCGTTCCATGCGCTGCCCGATCTGCGAAACGCAGGGGGCGAACCAACTGGCGCGTTGTACGGCGTGGCGGCCATGTTACGTCGGCTCCGGGCCGACCATCGCTTGCATGGTGGTGCCCGTTTTGGTGCGGTGGTGTTCGACGCGCCGGGACCCACTTTCCGCGACGGGTTGTACGACCAGTACAAGGCCAATCGCGCCTCGATGCCAGAAGACCTTGCCCGGCAGATTGATCCCCTGAAGGAATTTGTCTCGGCCCTCGGTTGGCCGGTCCTGGTGGTGAGCGGGGTCGAAGCCGACGATGTGATCGGCACCCTCGCGACCCAGGCACAGGCGCTCGGGATGCGTTCGGTGATTGCGACGGGTGACAAGGATCTGGCCCAGCTGGTGGGTGACCACTGCGTGCTGGTGAACACCATGACCCGCGACGGCAGCCCCCCTCAGCCGATGGACGCCGCAGGCGTTCAGGAGCGCTTTGGCGTGCCGCCCGATCGAATTATCGATTGGTTGGCGTTGGTCGGCGATACCGTTGATAACGTCCCGGGGGTCAGCAAAGTCGGGCCGAAGACCGCGGTCAAATGGCTTGCAGAATACGGATCGCTCGACGGGGTGATGGCTGCCGCTGATCGCGTCCCAGGGGTCGTCGGGGAAAACCTCCGCCAGGCGCTCGATTGGCTGCCGACCGCCCGCGAACTGGTGACGGTGCGTTGCGACTGTGACCTGTCGAATCATCTCGCGGGTCCGGATGCCTTAGCCCTGCAAGTCGAAGATGACCAGCGCCTGCTGGCGTTTTATGAGCGCTGGGGTTTTCGGAGTTGGCAAAAAGAATTACGGGCGCGCCTCGCCGGCGATTTGGGTTCTGAAGACCGACCGGGGCCTGGATCGGGACCCGAAGTGGGACCTGGAGCGGGGCCTGCAGCGAATGGCGCAATTGCCGTAGTGGACCGCTCGGCCTCGTCCGATGGCCAGGATGACCTGCCCGGCCCGCCTGACGTACTGCACTACGAAACCGTTTTCACGGTCGAGCAACTCGACGCGTGGATCGCCCGAATCAAGGCCTGTCCCCTGGTTGGCTTTGATACGGAAACGACCTCGCTGGACGCCATGATCGCCAAATTGGTGGGCCTTTCGCTGGCGGTAGAGCCAGGGGTGGCGTGCTATGTACCGGTCGGGCATCACTACGCAGCGATGCCCGATCAGCTGCCGCTGGCGCTTGTTCTGGAGCGGCTAAAACCTTGGCTTGAAGACCCATTGGCGGCCAAGGTTGGGCAGCATCTCAAATATGACGAGCATGTTTTGCAGAACTACGGTGTTGCGTTGGCCGGTATCGCGCACGACACTCTGCTCGAAAGCTACGTTCTGGAGGCCCATCGTCGCCATGACCTTGGGTCGCTGGCTGAGCGCTGGCTCGGCCGTGCCACCGTTTCGTATGAATCGGTCGCCGGCAAAGGGGCATCACAGATCTCGTTTGACCAGGTTTCGGTTGAGGTGGCTGCGCACTATGCCGCCGAAGATGCCGAAGTCACCCTGCAGCTTCACCAGCAGCTCTGGCCCAAGCTGCAGGCCGAACCCCGATTGGCCGCGCTCTACCAAACGATCGAGTTGCCAGTGGCGCGGGTCCTGCAACGCATCGAGCGGCACGGCGTGCTGGTCGATTGCGCCATGTTGGCCCGGCAGGGTGAGGAGCTCGCAGTCAAGATTTTGCAACTCGAGCGCCACGCCCACGAACTGGCCGGGCAGCCCTTTAATCTGGGGTCGCCCAAGCAACTCGGTGAGTTGCTGTTCGATCAACTCAAGCTGCCCGTGGTTAAAAAGACTGCGGGCGGAGCGCCGAGCACCGATGAAGAGGTTCTGGAAAAACTCGCCCTCGACTTTCCCTTGCCACGTGCGGTGCTTGACTGGCGCAGTCTCTCGAAGCTCAAGAGCACCTATGTCGACAAGCTGCCGCGGATGGTGAATCCGCGAACGGGGCGGGTTCACACCAGTTATGCTCAGGCGGTTGCGGTGACCGGACGGCTCGCTTCATCAGACCCCAATTTGCAGAACATTCCGATCCGCACGCCCGAGGGCCGACGCATTCGTGAAGCGTTTATTGCCCCGCCCGGATGGTCAATCGTCTCCGCCGATTATTCGCAGATCGAACTGCGGATCATGGCGCACCTCTCCGAAGATGAAGCCTTGCTGCGCGCCTTTAACGAAGGTCAGGACGTGCACCGTGCAACGGCTGCAGAAGTGTTTGGCACCACCCCGGAGGGTGTTACTTCGGAGCAGCGTCGTTATGCCAAAGTGATCAATTTCGGATTGATTTATGGTATGACCGCATTCGGTCTGGCCCAAAATCTTGGAATCGGGCGCGACGCAGCCAAGGCCTGGATCGATCGCTACTTTGACCGTTATCCTGGTGTCGCGCGATACATGGAGGCGACCCGTGCGCGAGCCAAGCGCGATGGATTTGTCGAGACCGTGTTTGGCCGACGGCTCTGGCTGCCCGAAATCAAGTCGCCCAATGGGCCCCGTCGGGCCGGTGCCGAGCGCGCGGCGATCAACGCGCCGATGCAGGGCACAGCCGCCGATCTCATCAAACTCGCGATGATTTCGGTCCAGGACGTCATTGATCAGGAAGGCAGACAGTCGCG
>RFVZ01000153.1 GCA_009922405.1 Betaproteobacteria bacterium | reverse complement strand
CACATACACTCTTGCTTTTTTTGTGTAGAACTTATGCAGACTGTCAAAGTGATTCTCCGGCGTGACTCCCAATTCGGTTTCCACCCACTGTGTGAGTTTGCTTCCACGATCAGGAACAGGTATCAATCGACCGTCCTTTTCCTGCACATGAAAAATGAATTGGTTGTAGCCCATGCGTTGCAGGGAAAACTTTGTGTCAAACAGTTCGGTGAGGTAGGAGCGGAAGTCTATCATACGGCTTTACGCTTCACCTTTCCGTGCAGTTGACGGGAGAAAATTTCGGAGCGGTAGTCCACAGCCTTGTCCGAGTATGTGGTGTAGCCGCCCTTTACCCACGAATCAGCGTAGGTCATCTGATTTCCGCCTGTCATCTGCGACAACTTCAAATTCGTGACTTCAACGGTGTCGCCCAAGCGAATGGGCGGCAACCCTTCCTTGCGATCCGATGTGCCAATGTAGCCCATGAGCATCCACCCTTCATCGGTCTGAATGCGAACGCGCCATCGCCACACGCTCATCTTGGCATCATACGCTTTCTGACCAGGAGTATCCACATACGGACTCTTCCCCTCCCGTTCTCCAATGCGGAAGCGCGTGTTCCTGTACTTCTTGGTCTTTACGGGAATATCAAACACCGGATTCAACTGCACAATCTTGCCGCTGATGTTGAACGGCTTACGAAAGTACTCGGGCTTGGGCTGCGGTGTGTCGCCGTGTTCCACGCCTTCGTGGATTTTGCGTCCTTGACAGTGCGCTCGTTGCGAGAATCCCTTGGGATGCGAACAATTAATCGACCGCTTGTATTTCTGCGACCACTTTTCTTCCATGTGTTGCGTGAATCGTTTCATATCGCGCCCTCCACATCCATGTCTACCACTGTGTAACCGGGGAACATACGCGCAAGGTTGTTTGCCACACGATTCTTGCCGCGTTGAAGCGCACGATCACGCAACAGATTTTGTCCTGTTGCCGCAGAGATAAGCGAAACGGTCTTGCGGAAACGGTCAACGCGACCCTGATAGTCAGGCATACCGCTTCCGTTGGTTGATCGTTCAACCGCACTACGATATTCAGGAATATCGTGGTGTATCACATCAGCGGTTTGGTGTGGCGGAATTTCCCACACTATGATCTTGCCGCCATCCCACCACCACAGCAGCGGCAAGTACTGGCGCAGAGTCTTGACATCGTTCGTGGGCGGAAGTCCCCACTTCTCAAGCCAACGAGCGTTGGGATTGTCGTGCCCTGTGGAATCGTAAGCCGCGTAGGTCTTGCCGTCATATGTGGTTTCAGCACGCAAACGCTCAAGTGTCTTTGCAGCGGTTTTCTTGTATCCCCGTGGCTTCCGTGCGCCCTTCACGGCTTTGGTCTTGGAGATCACGGCTTCGCGTAGATGTTGAGTAAAAGACTTCATGCGATTTTCCTTGCGCGTTTTACTATTTCAGAGTGATCGAATGCAAGTTGAGGCATTTTGTTCACGGGAAACCACTCTGCTGCGCTTGCATCATCTGCACCGCGAACCCGTGGATTGAAGCCCTTCGGAAGCGTAACGGTGAACGCATGGGAGCGCGACCACGATTCTGCACTGTCGCGTGGATCGCGTCCACCACCCTCGAAAACTCCGATATGCTTTATCATTCGCTGCTGTGCAGGGGTGAGTCGCAGTCCTGTTTCTTCTTCCAATTCACGAACCGCTGCTTGCAGAGGCGATTCCGCCCCACCCTTCCACTCTTCTCCGCGCTGTGCCGTGGTGTTGATGAAGCCACCAGGGATTGCCCACTTGCCGCCTTCCACGCTGCCAGTCTTGCGCTTGATGAGCAGCAGTTCTTTTCCGTTCGCGCCTTCACGAAACACCACAAGATCCACCGTGGGATTTGCACCACGAAAAAAGTATTCTGTGATGTGGACGCGAAACGACTTCACGATGCGGTTTTCCAGTCTTTTGGATTGTACCGCTTGAATTGCGACTGCCCGCGATTCAGTCCCACACGATCCACCATGACCACCTCATGGTTGCCACCGCTCTCGCTGATCTCGCGCAGTGCTGCACGAATGGAGTCGCCGTTGATGCCTTCCAGTGAGTCGCCGTTGATGCCTTCCAGTGACGGTGAATTTCGTGCGCTTCCCGAGTACACCTTCAGCCAGCCCTTCATGTACGCAAGCCGCTGCACTTCATACGCCAGATCAATGTCCGTCTTCAGAATGCTGGCGCGCACACTTTCCGCTGTGTGTGCCTGTGGAGTGCCTTCGCTGTCGTACCAATTCACGCGGCATGACACCAAATGCTCTGCTTCTTTCAGCAGTCCCCCATTCAGTTCTGCGGTGGAGATGCCGAATGCCCGTGGAGTCTTTACAATCTGCGTGACATGGTAGTCTTTACTAAACAGGAACCACTGCTTGGTGGGATGCCACCAGCCTGGCTTCATGTTGTAGCCTCCACTGCTCCACGGAAACGGTTCACGCGCCGCCTGTGTGCGGTGCTGTGCTTGCGACTTTGCAAGAGCCTTTGCGGCTACCCGTGCCATGACTCCACCGTAAAGCCGTGCTTGCCGCCGCTCGTACGCAATGTCCGCACGACTACGCGCACCACTGGTAGCGGGTGGCGTGTACGCATTGGGGTTGTCCTCAATGGCTAGGCGTTCGGTGATGTACTGGCGGAATGGCTTCATATTCGTATTTATGTCATTCTAAATACCTGAAAAGGAGATTACTATGGCAGGAGCAGCAGCAGAACGACAAGAAACTGGTTTCGTACGGGCAGTCAAGAACTCCGTCAAGAAGAACCAAGGCAACCCCATCACGCTGATTGCAGGCAAGGTGGTGATTGAAGGCGTGATTGACGCAAACAAGTACACGGGACGGCAGGAGAGTGGATCAGAGCCGTACACCGATGTGCAGTTGACCGTGCGTGTGGCAGGGGGCAAAACAAAGGAGATCAACCTGTCGCTGAAGGGTGAAGCCGCGCCGTCACTGGCAGGCGGCGGACTCAAAGGGCTTGAAAGCATTTCACCTGGCATTGCCACGCGGTACATGAAAGCGGTACGCAAGCACTTGGTGGAAAGCGTGGGGCTGCGCCGTGGCGACAAGGTGCCTGATGTGTACGGGCGGCTCAGTCCTGCTGCAAAGAAAAAAATAGTGATCGGCAACAAGCAAATGGGTGGACCCATTGACTATATGTACATCGGCAGGATGACCGTGGACTCCGACTACCGACCCGCAAGCAACCAGTTGGTGCTGCACGGCAACCTCATACCCGCAGACGAGTACGCCGACACGCACGACCTGTACTTCCGACTCCGTGCGCGGCGTGAGGATCAGCGGTTTGATCCTGATGCCAAAGACCCCAATGGTGCGCCCAAGGTGTACGGCAAGTCCCCGTCCCGTGGCGACAGTGCGGGGCGCATCGTGGTCACGGACAAGCCACCCGCCAATGCCATTACCGTGCGGTTCTCGTAAAAAGAAAAAGCCCCCTGTTCGGGGGCTGATTCGTTTGCCAAGGTGGACGGTTTATTTGGTGCCCTTCAGCACTTTACCTATTGTCTTGTGGAGCCGCTTGTGGGCTTTCTCACCAGCCGCACCGGGCGCGTCCTGTAGGTCAGCCGTATTAGCCGCTTTGAGGGACTTTATGGCATCCGTCGTGCAGTCGCCGCAGCCCTCACTCACCTTCAGGGGTTCCGTGACCCGTGGGGTGGTTGGGGTGTACACCACAGGAGCGGGAGTCTTGCGCTTGCGGCGTGGGGGTGATGTAGCCCCGTCACCGTGCAGATCGCCTTCCGTGCCCTCAGTCACGGGAGATTTGCCGTTTACAATCTCAGCAATTACATCGCCAATGCTGCTACGGGCTTCAGGATTACGAAAGGGAAATGGGTCTAGAAATGGTTTCATTGTTTGGTGTTCTCCTGTGAAATTATGTAGGCACTCACGGGGTCTGATGCTTGCGACCACCGCCACATACGATTGAGCCATTCACGGCGTTTGGCACACCCACCACACTCCCGTATCCCTAGAGAGTGTGTCAGAGCGTGTACAGCGTCACCTAGACCGTGAACCGCGTTCCCAGCGTCTGGTGGCGTGTTTGTCGTATTATTTGAATTTACACCCCCACTTTCACCCATTTTCTCCCACCTTTCAGAAGCCCCCTAGAAACAGGGGAGCGTGTGGTGTGGCGTTCATTGGGGTCCGTACTTCCTACCACGCAGACTTGCAGCGCGGTCCATGTTCTGCCGTGCGTTCTTTGTTAGGTACGGCGACATCTTCCGAGCCAGTGCCGCAAAGTCAGAGCCTGGTCCCACAGTGGCGTCCACCCCACCCACAGGCGCAGAGCGGAAATCGCGTACCACTTTCTTTTTGCTGCACTGCGGACACGGCTCCCCACACGGTGTGTCACGCTCCCCTATGCTCTTCATGCACTCAAAGGGGTGGTCACACGCAGCGCACTTGTATTCGTAAATTGGCATGGTGTAGTCTCCTACACCTATGTATCAGCACTCCCGTGCGAGTTTCTTCATGTACTTACGGTGTTCCCGCAGCAGTACACGCCGTGGAATAGGCAATTTAAATTGCTTGCACAGTTCTAGTGCTTCTCGTTCAGTGTGTTTCTCTAGTGTCAGGTAGTCGCGTTCACGGTAAATAGGGTCGTCACGCATCCACTGCTGAAAGTGGGCGTACTCATGGGCAAGGGTGTACAGCCAGTCAGAGGTGCGGCGACCACCTGTAGCCACACGCAACTGCCCACTGTGTCCCTTGCGGTGCCACGGTTCAATGAAATATCCTTGGCAGCGTTCACCGCCTGCGTTCACACAGTACCCACTGGACAGGGTGAACCGCACATTACACTTCTTGCACTGTACGCGGACGGTCTGTAGAAAGTGCTGTACTCGGGGGTTGTTCATGTAAGCCATTGAAACTCCTCGGGTTAGGTGCCACTATTAGGTAGTGTAGTCTACCACAGCAAAAACTTCAGAATAGGGCGGGGTAATCATTTCATTAGCATTCAAATATTGGGATGGCGTGCGGTTCGCAGGCACGGCGTGCTACCAGTGCGCGGCGCGAGGTTATCGGACCTCGCTGTCCCCGTAAGTCCTTATATCACAAGGGGTTACGAAAATATAGCGTTTTCCGCCTCTGCCGCTTGCAGAATGCCCTATTTTCCAGTACAATATTGATATGACTACGCCTCTTGTTTCCACTGCCCCGACCGCCCCCAATGCCGCCAAGTCCATGCTGGCGCGTCTGCTGGCTACTGAGAATATTTCGGTGGTTCACCAGAACATCCCGACCGCGTTTTTTGATCTGAAGACGCGCAGTCTGCACCTGCCCATGTGGAGCAACGCCAGCGGTTCGCTGTACGATATGCTCGTTGGTCACGAAGTGGCTCACGCACTGTTCACGCCTGTGGACGGTTGGCGCACGGCTATTGACGCGATCAGCGCGGCTACGGGCTGTGACAACAACACCGCGAAGCAGTACCTGAACATCGTGGAAGACGCGCGTATTGAGCGGCTGATCCAGACGAAGTTCCGTGGTCTGAAGGCGGACTTCATCTCTGCGTACAAGACGCTGATGGAGCGCGAGTTCTTTGGTGACCTGTCGAACACCAATGCCATGATTCTCGCTGACCGCTTCAACCTGCACTTCAAGTGCGGTGTTCACGCTGGCACCCTGATTCGTTTCACGGTGGACGAAGCCGCTTTCGTGACCCGTGGCGAAACCGTGTCCACTTGGGCGGAAGTTGCCGCTCTCGCGCAGGACATGATCGTGTGGGCACAGGAACAGGCAAAGCAGCAGCAGCAGGATTCGCAGTCGCAGGAAATGCCCGAAGACGGCGAAGACGGTGCTGACGGCGAAGCCGAAGTGGACGCTAGCGGTACGGATGAAGCGCAGGAGGGGAGCGAAGACGGCTCCAACGCAGGTGCTGGCGAAGGCGAAGAGCGCGAGCCGCAGTCCGAACAGGGCGGCGCGAGTGCTGGCGGTGACGAGCCGACCGAAGAGCCGCAGGGCGAGTCCGCCAGTGGCGCACAGGGCAAGCCGAAGAAGTCCAACGACATGAACAGCGGTATTGCTCCGCAGACCAACGCGAGTCTTGAAAAGGCTCTTGAGGAGTTTGCGAAGAGCGATATGGGTGAAGTGGAGGAGATTGTGCGCGTCACCACGAAGGAGTTGTCGCAGTCCTGCAAGACCTTGGACTACACGCAGTTCCTCGCGGATAT
>RFVZ01000152.1 GCA_009922405.1 Betaproteobacteria bacterium | reverse complement strand
CCGTTTGCTCGCTCGCCCGTGCGAATGATCGGGACATCGCGCGGGCGGCCGAGGCCCTGGCTCCCGCGCAATCGGCGCGGATTCATACGTTCATCGCAACGAGTGCCTTGCACATGGAGAAGAAACTGCGGATGACGCCGGAGCAGGTCCTTGAGCAGTCAAAGCTGTCGGTACGATTTGCACGCAATCTGGTTGGTGATGTCGAGTTTTCACCCGAGGACGGTTACCGCTCGGACCCCGATTTTTTGTGTCGTGTGCTCGAGGCGGTGATCGAAGAGGGTGCAACGACGCTCAATATTCCTGACACGGTTGGCTACGGCGTTCCTGAACTGTATGGTGAGTTCATCCGCAATCTGCGCGAGCGGGTGCCGAATTCGGACAAGGCGATCTGGTCGACCCATTGCCACAATGATCTCGGGATGGCAGTCGCTAATTCACTTGCAGGTGTCCGGATTGGCGGTGCGCGACAGGTCGAGTGCACGATCAATGGATTGGGTGAGCGCGCCGGTAATGCCTCGCTCGAAGAGATCGTGATGGCTGTGAAAACGCGTCGCGATTATTTTGGTCTGGACGTCGGAATCGACACGAGCCAGATCGTGCCCGCCAGCCGACTGGTGTCCAACATTACTGGTTTTGCGGTCCAACCCAACAAGGCGATCGTCGGCGCGAACGCGTTTGCCCATGCGTCTGGCATCCATCAGGATGGCGTGCTGAAGGCCCGCGATACCTACGAAATTATGCGGGCCGAAGACGTGGGCTGGTCGGCCAACCGTATCGTGCTGGGTAAGCTTTCGGGGCGGAACGCCTTTCGGCAACGCCTCGACGAACTCGGGATTGCGTTGGACGGTGAGACCGCCCTGAACGAAGCTTTCGCTCGGTTCAAGGATTTGGCCGATCGAAAATCGGAAATTTTCGACGAAGATCTCCATGCACTTGCGGGCGGCGATGGCATCGAGGTTGGTGATGAGCTTTATCGGTTCATCTCACTTTCACAGCACTCCGAGACCGGCGAGCGTCCCCACGCACGGGTCGTCTTTGCTCAAAGTGGTCAGGAACAAAAGGCGGAGAGTCAGGGTAACGGACCGGTTGACGCCACGGTCAAGGCGATTGAATCGGTCGTGAATTCAGGTGCTGAACTTCTGCTCTTTTCGGTGAACTCGATCAGTTCAGGAACGACTGAATCTCAGGGTGAGGTCACAATGCGCCTTACTCGGGCTGGGCGTATTGTGAACGGCGTGGGCGCCGATCCAGACATTGTTGTTGCCTCAGCCAAGGCCTACCTGAACGCATTGAACAAGCTTCAGTCGCGTAACGAACGAGTCAATCCGCAGCCTTGATCGGTAATCCTGATACAATTTCGGGCTACTCGGCACGGTTGCGCACTCCCGGTGCAACCGCAAGTATTGTGTAATCCGGTCAAGGGTGGACACCACCCAAGAAGCGGGCGCACCAATTTGGGGATTAATAAACATGTCTGTTGCTACGCTTGATAAATCGAAAATCGTTACGGATTTTCAGCGCGCTAAAGGGGACACGGGCTCGCCCGAGGTTCAGGTCGCAATTCTGACCGCCCGTATTAACGACCTCACGGGTCATTTTAAGGCCCACGTCAAAGATCACCACTCACGTCGTGGTTTGCTCAAGATGGTGAGTCGCCGGCGCAAGTTGCTTGACTACCTCAAGAGCCGCAATGTCGATGCGTATCGGACGCTCATCGAGCGTCTGGGATTACGCAAATAAGCCCGTTTTCTGCTTGATGCGCCTAAAGCAGCGCCCTGCGAGAGCAGGTGGCGCTGCTTTGGTGCGTCGATCGTTGGGGCGAACTGGAGCGCCCGGCCTTTTCTCCAGGTGATGTTAGTCAATAAGGAAATCGACTGTGTTTGAAATCTCACGCAAAACCTTTCAGTGGGGCGCTAATACCGTCACCATGGAGACCGGCGAAATCGCCCGTCAAGCCACGGGTGCTGTAGTCGTTAATATGGACGATACCGTGGTGCTCGCTACGGTTGTTGCCGCCAAAAATGCAAAACCCGGGCAGACATTCTTTCCGCTGACCGTTGATTACCAGGAAAAGTTCTACGCCGCTGGACGGATTCCCGGTGGTTTTTTCAAGCGTGAAGGGCGTCCTACCGAAAAGGAAACGCTCACCGCTCGATTGACAGACCGGCCGCTGCGCCCGCTGTTCCCAGACGGTTTCTATAACGAAGTCCAAATTATTCTGTCGGTGCTGTCTCTCAATCCAGCGGTGGAACCGGATATCCCTGCGCTGATCGCGGCATCCGCCGCCCTCGCGATCTCAGGCATTCCGTTCAACGGACCAATCGGCGCCGCGCGCGTGGGCTGGCTCAATGGCGCGTACGTTCTCAATCCATCCGTGGCCCAGATTGCCGAATCGGCTCTGGATCTGGTCGTTGCGGGCACTGAAAGTGCCGTGCTAATGGTCGAATCCGAGGCCCGCGAGTTACCCGAAGATGTGATGTTGGGTGCGGTCGTGTTTGGCCACGAGCAGATGCAGATTGCAATCGATGCGATCCACGAGCTCGTCGAGGCCGGCGGCAAACCCGAATGGGCATGGACCGCTCCAGTCCCTGACGCAACCCTGGTTGAGCGCATTAACCAACTGGCCGAAGCCCCATTGCGCGAGGCCTACGCGATTCGCAGCAAACAGGAACGCTCGGTCCGGATCGACGACATCGAGACGGCTACCAAAGCAACCTTGGTGGCCGAGGCCGACGCGGCCGGTCATCCGAAACTCGATTCTGTAGAACTCGATTCGCGGTTATTTGACGTGCAATCACGGATTGTGCGTCAGCAGATCCTCGATGGGCATCCACGGATCGACGGGCGTGATACCCGCACGGTACGGCCGATTTCGATCCGCACCGGCGTCTTGCCGCGGGTCCACGGATCGGCTTTGTTCACCCGCGGTGAAACCCAGGCTCTGGTCACGGCGACGCTGGGTACGGCCAGGGACGAGCAGGTGATTGACGCCATCGCGGGTGAGTACAAAGAACGGTTTATGTTCCAGTACAACTTTCCCCCATTCGCGACCGGCGAAACCGGTCGCGTTGGCAGTCCTAAGCGTCGCGAAATCGGCCACGGCCGTCTCGCCAAGCGCGGGATCAACCCGTTGATTCCCTCCGCTGCTGATTTTGGGTATTCGCTGCGCGTAGTGTCCGAAATTACCGAATCGAATGGCTCATCCTCGATGGCATCGGTGTGTGGTGGTTGCCTCGCACTGATGGATGCCGGTGTACCGATGAAAGCGCACGTGGCGGGCATCGCGATGGGTCTGATCCTTGAAGGCAAACGCTTCGCTGTCCTGACCGACATCTTGGGCGATGAAGATCACCTGGGCGACATGGACTTCAAGGTGGCCGGAACCGAGACGGGTATCACTGCGCTGCAGATGGATATCAAGATTCAGGGGATCACTCGCGAAATCATGCAAGTGGCACTGGCGCAGGCGCGCGAAGGCCGTTTGCACATCCTCGAGAAGATGAAGGCAGCTGTCGGCGGTGCGCGTGAAGAGTTGTCAGCCTATGCGCCCCGCATGTATTCAATGAAAATCAACCCCGAACGGATTCGGGATGTGATCGGTAAGGGTGGGGCTGTCATTCGTGCCATCACCGAAGAAACCGGTACGCAGATCGATATCAAGGACGATGGTCAGATCACGATCGCTGCTACCGATGGGGATGCAGCGCTACGCGCACGTCGCCGGATCGAAGAGATCACGGCTGAAGTCGAGATTGGCCGCGTATACGAGGGCACCGTCCTCAAGGTTCTTGAGTTTGGTGCGATCGTGCAGATTATGCCCGGGCGCGATGGTTTGCTGCATGTGAGCCAGATTGCTAACGAGCGCGTTGAGCGTGTCGGCGATTTCGTTAAAGAAGGCGACAAGATCCGTATCAAGGCAATCGAGGCCGATGACAAGGGACGCTTGCGCCTGTCGATGAAGGCTGTGACCCCCGAAGAGCGGGAAATGCCCCTCGAGTGAGTCGACCGAGGAGGCTTGGACAATGAACAACCGGTTTATTGACCGGCCAAGCCTCCTTGTTTGGCGCTGATTCTGTTACCTGGACAGAGAGCGCCCTCGCGCGGGTTAGCGAATCGCAGCCCGCAGGCGCTCAGCCAACGATGCGTCATCGACCTCGCGGGCGCCACGCTCAAAGACTTTGAGTCCGCTCCACAGTTGAGGCTCAGCGCCAGCGGGGTAATCGTAGAACCCGCCTCCCGCTGCTCGACCGCCCCGACGAAAGCCGTGGGCCATTTTTTCGATGACATAAACGGCCGCTTCCGGGAAGCGCACGGAGACGACTTTCGCCTTTTTGGCGCCGGGCATGGCCGCCTGAGCGACCGCTTTAAGTGAATCCAGTTCGGCATGTAAAGCCAGGTCAAACAACCCAAGTCCGAGCTCGTCTAGTTGCAGCAGGACACCTTGGGCCAAGCCGATCGAATGCGCGGCGGCCTCGATTCGGTTAGCGGTCACGCCCTCTCCCAGGAGCGATAGGGCTTCGACCAACAACGCTTCATTGGGGATCTCTGCAACGGGTGTCGAAGGGTGAGCATGGTCATGGTCGTGGTCATGGTCATGGTCATGGTCGTGATGATGTTCATGACCGTGCGCGTGACGATGATCGTGGTGGTGACTATGGTCGTGCGCGTGATCATGTCCGTGCTGATCATGATCATGATCATGGTTGTGGGAGTCGTGTGAGTGCGGATCGTGATTCATGGTGTTCTCGGTTTAGCTGAGGCGTTGGCCGTGTTCGCGCGTTTCATGAAAGTGGACCTTGGGCCAACGTTCCATCGTGACGGCCAGCGTATGGCGGCTGTCAACCAGGTAGACGAGGTTGCCGTCGACATCGCGCGCCAATCGGGAAGGATAAGCGCGTTCAAATTCCTTGAGTTGGGCGGGGTCATCAAAGGTGATCCAGCGGGCGGCCGTGATGCCAGCTCGTTCGAATGACGCGTCGACGCCATACTCGGTGCGCAGACGTTCCTGAACCACTTCGAACTGAAGTTGACCAACACCTCCGAGCAGCAATGAACTGTCCATCAGGGACTCGAAAACTTGCACCGCCCCCTCTTCGCCGAGTTCGCGCAAGCCTTTCTGGAGTGGCTTGGTCTTCATCGGGTCACGTAACCGCGGGAGGCTAAATAGTTCCGGTGCGAAGTATGGGATTCCTTCAAAGCCCAGTGCCTCACCCGACTCCGAAAGGGTGTCTCCGATCTGCAACTGGCCGTGGTTGTGGATGCCCAGAATATCGCCGGCAACCGCGTCTTCCATCCGCGAACGCTCGTTCGCCATAAAAGTAACTGCGTTCGCGATTTTCATTTCACGTCCCAGGCGCACGTGACGGACTTTAATGCCCGGGTGATAGCGCCCGGAGCAGACCCGCACAAACGCGATTCGGTCCCGATGTTGTGGGTCCATATTCGCTTGAATTTTGAATACGAACGCTGTGAACGCGGGTTCGGTGGGTTCAACGCGTCGAACTCTGGCCGGGCGCGACTGCGGCGGTGGCGCCCATTCAGCAAGGGCCCCAAGAATCTCGCGGACGCCAAAGTTGTTGATCCCGGAACCAAAGAACACGGGTGTCTGACGCCCAGCCAGAAACGCCTCGAGCTCGAAGGTCCCGCTGGCGGCCCGAACCAGTTCGACATCGTTGCGTAATTGCGTCGCTTCGTCCGGGAATTCACGATCCAGCACGGGATCATCGAGGCCGTGCAGGACTTGGACAGCGTCATCGCCTGCGCGCTCTTCGCCGGCCCGAAACCGCAGGATTTCGTCCCGTTGCATGTGGTACACGCCGCGAAATCGCTTCCCCATACCAACCGGCCAGGTCACTGGGGCGCATTGAATCTTCAGGATCGATTCGATCTCATCGAGCAACTCGATGGGTTCGCGGACCTCGCGGTCCATCTTGTTTACAAAAGTAATGATTGGCGTGTCGCGCAGTCGACAGACCTGGAGCAGCTTGATGGTTTGCTCCTCGACGCCCTTGGCCGCGTCAACCACCATGATTGCGCAATCGACGGCGGTGAGCACCCGATAGGTGTCCTCCGAGAAATCCTTGTGGCCCGGGGTATCAAGCAAGTTAAATGTGCAACCGCCCCACTGAAACTGCATGACCGAGCTGGCGACCGAGATGCCGCGTTGCTTCTCGACTTCCATCCAGTCTGAGGTGGCATGTCGACCACTCTTGCGGGCCTTGACCG
>RFVZ01000151.1 GCA_009922405.1 Betaproteobacteria bacterium | reverse complement strand
CATCACACGCTAATAGATTAGCGCGAACGGCCTTGTCAATGCTGTACTTCTCACCGACCCACATGAGCTTCTTCTGCTCATCCGTGACGCGCGCCAGCACCCACTCGCGCATACGTGGCGACCTCACCGCTAAACCGCCGGTGATCTCGGTCACAATGGCTTGTATCTCGGCTAGTTCGGCGTCAGCGTAGCGAATGGCGGCGCGGCATAGCGCAACGTCTACCTTCACGCCGCGATCGTTTATGCGCTCGTTTACGTGGTAGTCAGTCAACTCGTCATCGGATAGCTGACGCAGAGCCAAGCTCACGGCGCGCATAGCGCGCACATCCTGCTCGCAGTATTCGATGAGTTCTGGGATTAACTTATCGTTGTAGGGCGGAACGCAGCACTGCCGCACAAGATAGTCACCCCGGCGGTCTTTCTTCATGTCAGCGCCAGCGAAGCGACCGACGTCCTCCAGCGAACCCGGCGCGCAGTTGGCGCGGGCTTGTGTTGCGGTGCAATAGAATTGCTCAAGATCAAAGTTGATCTGAAGCACATACCAAAAAATCAGACGCTCAAACGCGGCGTTGTGCGCGCGGATCTGGCCTTTGTGGTTCTTTATCGAATCAGGGAACGGTTGGTCGGGCGTCCATGTCTGAACGTCGCCATCGTCGAATGCGTAGGACATACAGATGACTTCCGTCTTTAAGTCCTGCGCGTAATTGTAGACACCCGCGACCCGAAGGTCGCAGGTGCTACGGGTTTCGAAGTCAACCCAAAGGATCACTTACCCAGCGCGACGGCGACGCGTCGGCGCGGGGGCTTCCTCTTCCTCTTCGACGGGGCCGTCCATCGATACGAATTCTACAATCTCAAACACGGGAGTGTAGATACGGCCATACGATTTGTGCTGATAGTGCTCCTTTTTGAGCAGCACCACGGGCACGGGTTTCGACTCGTCCTGGCTCACTTGATTAGCAAACGCAGACGCCAAAGCCTCAAACCCACGCTTACCGCCGACCGAAGTCGCCGTATAGCGGGCCTCAAGACCCTTATCTTCACCCGTCAGACACTTGAGACTGAACCCAACTTGCTTTTCCCAACCCCGTGCTGAGTTGGGCGGCGCGCCATCCATCTCAGGTAAAGGATCGGTCAGCGCAACCATCTTCTCGCCCAGCACAACGCCGTCGCCCCAAGCGATCCAACCGTGTACGAATGAAAAGGGATTGACGGCCCACTTAGAATCAGCCTCGACTTCAGTCTGATCAGCGCCAAATACCCAATGGCCGGTCTTGTCCATTTTCAGGATGACCGAACCAGCAGAGGAGGCGGGCGATGCAACGGTCTTGATGGCCGTTGCGATTGCTGCGAGAGCGGGGAGACCGGCTTTATTGAAAGCTACTAGATTTGACATCATTTCATCCAAGTTTAAGAAGAGCAGTTTTCATCTGCTCGGGAAGGAACACAACCGCTGACCGAGGATCACTCTCCGGGGCGATGGTGGTTCCCGACGACACCGCAACTACGATGTCATCGGGAAGGTTGAGTTTACTCTTTTTCAAGATCTTCTCAACCTTGGCGGGCGACAGCAGGGCTGTCTCCACCAATTCTTCACGGTCTACGCCTAGCTTAGTCAGCGCAGCGTAAGCCTTGTCTTCATCAACCCATTGACGCAACGCGCGCTTAGGGACCAGTTTGTAACCCGGAACTGGCTCGCCAGACTCAAGAATCTGGTGCGCCAGATCGCGCAGGTCGCCAATCCACTTTTCGACCAGATCGGCGGTTGCCAAGTACGCGCCGATCTTCGCGGGGTCCAGTTCCTTGATCTGCACCTTCAACGCCCGCTCTGCCGCGCCGGTCATCTGCGGGCAGATTGGCTTGGCTGGGCAGTAGCGGCAATGGTCGCCAACCTTAAGCGGCGCAGCGGCGTTTTGTGACGCTGTAACGGCGTGAACCAAGTCGCGCTCGAACTGCTTAACGCGCGCCACGGTAGTCGTCCACCGCTTAACCGCTGGCGGCTGGACAATGACCATCTCAACCTCAGATACACCCGCAAACGCCCATTCCAGACCTTTGGTCCGCATGGCCGCAGCGGCGTAGAACAGCAACTGCTCGTTCTCTTCAACGTCAACCTCGCCGCGCCCAAACTTCCAGTCAAGGATGATTGCGCAATCGTCGATCCGACCGATCAAGTCGGCGCTGCCGAACACGTTCGGGAGCAGATTGCCGAAGTTGACATGGGCTTCAATTTGATACTCCATGTCGCCGTCTGGGTCGATTTCAGTTAGCGCCGCCATCGCTGGGATGATCTTCTCGTCAATCAGATCCTCGGTTATGACCTGATCGTTCTCGGTCATGCCGAGCACGCTTTTGATCTCAAGCGATGGGTCGTTAAGAAGCGTCGCCATCGCGTTGTGGCACAACGTCCCTTGATCAGCCGCGTCGCCTCCCAATTTGGGAGGCATCTTCTGCACCAGCGTGACCGAGCCTGGGCAGTTGATGACGCGCTTGGCGGTCGAGCCGCCTACGATATTAGAGTGCATCTCTAGTCCTTTCTTTAAGCATTGCATCGGCTTGAACATACGCTTCACAAGCTACGTCTTCAGAACGCAAATTAGGATTTGATATCAAAAACCCTTGCATAGCCATAGCTGCAAAGTAGTCGCGCAGAGTAAGTTCAGATGGCATTTGCTTTCCCTTTGATGAGGTTTGTTAGCGATTCCTGCGACAGCATCGCGGGGTTGTGCCGCCCTAGCATCTTAGTGACCCACCCGCGCGGCCAAAGCAGCGACACGGACACTTTAGCGCCGAGCGCCAGCAACTCTGTCGTGGTGTAGGTCTGGCCGCCGGGGGCTACCCAAGTGTTCTTGACGCGCCAATGAGGGACCAACATCAAGTTGCCTTTGTAGAACACGGGGGTAAGGTCCAACGGCTCAAAATCGCCGTTGTCGTCTTCCATTCTGTGAATAAGGTTCATTCTGCGTCGTCCTCTTCGTGGCTGATGGTTACCTTGTACAGCGTGGAATACCCGCTGCAATCGAAGTCACACTTGTTGAACTTTGCGTTCGGAAGGAGTGACTCAAGGTAGGTGATGAGGATGTTCTTGATCTCTTCGCGTTCTAAGATAATTTTCACTTTGGATTCCCGTGTAGTGAAGTGGTTGGAGATGTCATCTTGCCCGATCACAATCTGCTTGTCAACAACTTTTTCGCAAGATATGATGGCGGCATGAAAGAAAGCGAGATCGAACGCCACTTCGTCTGGACCGTCGAGACGATGGGCGGCAAGACGTACAAGTTCACAAGCCCCGGCGTTCGGGGCGTGGCTGACCGTGTGGCGTGTCTGCCAGACGGGTCGGTGTGGTTCGTGGAACTCAAAACCAAGGGGGGCAAACTCAGCAAATTACAAGAACACTTCGGCGCAACCATGCGCCAACTCAATCAAAACTACACAGTAATCTGGAACCTAGAAGGGGTAGCACAATGGTCCTTAGACCTTACCAAGAAGTAGCCGCAGACTTTCTCTACGGCCAAGACCGCGCGATGATCCTAGCGCCCGTGGGGGCTGGCAAGACGGCAATCACGTTGACCGCGCTGTCGGCGCTGCTCAAAATCAAACGCAACGCCTTAGTGCTTGCGCCCAAACGGGTAGCCGAAAGCGTCTGGGCAACCGAGGCCGCGAAGTGGGCGCCTGAGTTGACCGTCGCGGTTGCCGTTGGTACGCCCAAACAGCGCCAGAAAGCGTTTGAGTCCGGCGCGCAGGTGGTGGTGACTAACTACGACAACATCCAGTCGATGCCGCATCTGGACTTTGACTGCATCATTTTTGACGAACTGACGCGGCTTAAGAACCCATACGGCGCGCGGTTCAAGGCGCTCGCCAAGCTGATAGATAAGATCGAAATCCGGTGGGGGTTGACCGGATCGTTTACCAGTAACGGGTTGGAAGATGTCTACGGGCAATGCAAGATCATCGACCAGACGTTGCTCGGGCGCTCTAAGGGCGCGTTTTTGCAGCAATACTTCATCGCCATAAACCCTGAGTTCGGTCAATGGACGCCGCGTGTGGGCAGTCTGGAACACGTGATGGAACGTATCAAACCGGCCACCTACGTCCTTGAACCGGGCGAGTACAGCGACAAACTACCGCCGCTGCATATCGTCCATGTGGACTGTCAGATGCCGATGGATCACTACAACAAGCTCAAGAAGGAATTTGTGTTGGAGTACGACACCGCCAACATTGTCGCTTTGAACGCAGGTGTGGTGACGGGCAAGCTGCAACAAATGGCGTCTGGGTTCGTATACGACACGTATCAGACGCCCGATCTGGTTATGAAGGGCAAGTTCATTACGCATCAGACGCCGATCTGGTTCTCAAAACATAAGTTTGAGGCGCTGGATGATCTGCTGGCCGAGAACCAACACGCCAACACAATTCTGGTGTATCAGTACCAAGAAGAACTTGCAGAACTGCACCGCCGCTACTCCAATCTAGTTACGCTTGACGATGATAACGCCATCGGGCGCTGGAACGCCGGTCAGATTGAACTGCTGGCGGTCCACCCTAAGTCTGCCGGTCACGGTCTTAACCTTCAGCATGGCGGCTGCAAGATGGTTTTTGTGTCGCTGCCGTGGTCGCTGGAATTATTTGAGCAGACGGTCGGGCGGCTACACCGCAGCGGCCAGCGCCACGACGTGTGGGTCTACATTATGTCAACTCAAAAGACAATTGATGAAAAAATTTGGACGGCGCTTCAAGACAAACGCGCCGTGTCTGACATTGCTATGGAGGCGCTGAAATGAAACCTAACTGCCAGCAATGCCGAGTAAACCCTGCAAGTCACAAGGTTCCTTTGTCAAGCGGCAAGGGGTTTAGGTGGAA
Source organism: Betaproteobacteria bacterium (assembly GCA_009922405.1). Taxonomy (GTDB): domain Bacteria; phylum Pseudomonadota; class Gammaproteobacteria; order Burkholderiales; family Burkholderiaceae_E; genus RFPW01. Next base: position 1,400 of record RFVZ01000151.1, on the reverse strand, counting down.
GTGTGAGGCTTGTTTTAAGCGTCTACACACAAGTGGGTTTAAGGACAAGATCGCATGATTACCGAACGGGAAGAATCCGCAGGAAAGCCTACTAATCGTGAATCAAAATTACCGAACGGGAAAGCCATGAAACGAGAAGACATTATCCGCATGGCGCGGGAGGCTGGGTTTGCCGATGGCGTTGTTGATATTGTTGGGTTCGATGGTTTTGTTAACTTTGCCAACCTTGTCGCCGCGCATGAGCGGGAGGAGTGCGTCGAGATGTGTGCTGTGTTACGCAAGATGGCGATTGAAAAGGAACGGGAGGAATGCGCCAAGGTTGCTGAGAACGGGTTGATAGGCCACACGATTGCCAAAGCTATCCGCGCAAGGGGAGAGAAATGACTGACCGCGAACTCATGAAACAGGCGTTGGATGCTTTTGGAGGTCTTTTGACGTTTAACCCGTCACCGGCTGAGTACAAGCAAGGTAGGGATGTTGTTGCCGCCCTGCGCGATAGGCTGGCGCAACCAGAGCAGGAGTTAGTAATTGACTGCCCTCGGTGCGGTCATTGCTGTCCAAAATCTAATCAAGAGCCGGTGGTATTGATGGACGCGCCGTTGCTTTTGAATGGGCAACCCCTTTACACCACCCCACCACATCGCCCGTGGGTCGGGCTGACGGATGAGGACAGACAAGCATTGGCGGCAGAGCAACACGGGTGGGAAGGTTTGTGTTTTGCCGTAGAAGCCAAACTCAAGGAGAAGAACACATGAAACATCCATCTTACTGTTGCCAAAAATGTGGCGAGCTTATTGGTTGGTTTGGTCGAATCATGCACTTTCATAAATGCAAGTAAAAGTCATGAGCCAGCCTATTACACCGCAACAAATGATTGAATACTTGGTGAAAGTCTTAGATGACGCGGTAAAGGACTTCCCCGAGGAAGAACGAGAATTTACCAAACGAAAACTACTGGATGCGTTTAGTGCGTCCATGTTTAAAGGACCAGCAGAAAATGAAATACGGAATCCTTGACGACGAAGGCAACGTCGTGCGTTGGGTCTGGCATATGCCGCCGTACCCGCATATCGTCCAGAAAATTAAACGCCAGCGCAAACCAAAGCTGGATCTATCCAACGTATCGGAGGCTTTATTTTGATCATCAACGGCAGAATCGTAAAAGACTGGGACAAACGCCAGATCTCGACAGGCTACCAGCGCCCGAACCAGTTCCGCGTCATCACGTGGGACATGGGCAGGGTTCAAAGCTGGCTGTTGGGTAAGCAACCGCTGGCCCGCACACTACTAGAGAAGGTGATCCGATGAAACTAGTCCGGGCAAAACTAATCGCCGCGCGGGAAGAACTTATAATTCGTCAGCGCGAACTGGCCGCAGCGCAGCGCAACTACAACCGCGTA
>RFVZ01000016.1 GCA_009922405.1 Betaproteobacteria bacterium | reverse complement strand
GCATCCGCAGGTTTTTGGTGGGATGGGGTTGCCCAAATTAGTGGCAACGCCGTGTTCTGAAATGCTCAATGCGGCGAACCTCTCGTTTGCGCTCTGTCCCTTGCTGACGGACGGCGCGATCGAAGCTTTCATGACGGCTGGTACCCCCGAAATGCAGCAGCGCTGGGTGCCGCATCTGATCAGCGGTCAATGGACCGGTACGATGAACCTGACTGAACCACAAGCAGGTAGCGACCTTTCGATGGTGCGTACCCGCGCCGAACCCCAGGCCGACGGTACTTATCGTCTATTTGGCCAAAAGATCTACATCACGTTCGGTGAACACGATCTGGCCGAGAACATCATTCATTTGGTGTTGGCGCGGGTCGTCGGGGCCCCCGAGGGGGTCAAAGGCCTTTCGCTGTTTGTCGTGCCCAAGGTTCTGGTCAATGACGACGGCAGCCTCGGTGCACGCAATGATGTGTGGTGCGCATCGGTCGAGCACAAGCTTGGCATCAAGGCCAGTCCGACCGCTGTTTTGCTCTATGGCGATGGCAAATGCCCGGTCGCTTCGCCCAGTGGCGGTGTCGCCGCACCAGGCGCGATTGGCTGGCTGGTCGGTGAAGAGAACCGCGGTCTCGAGGCCATGTTCATCATGATGAATGCGGCGCGATTCGCCGTCGGTATGCAGGGCGTTGCCGTCGCTGACCGTGCTTATCAAAAGGCGGTTGCCTATGCGCGGGACCGGGTCCAAAGCCGCGCCGTTGAAGGTTCGTCAGGCCCGATTACGATTATTCATCACCCCGATGTCCGGCGAGGGCGCGCGTGCACTGGGTTATGTGGCTGCCGCCGCGTTCGATCAGGCGCATGCCGATCCCGATCCGGTGGCTGCAGCTGAGGCACGGACTTTTTACGAATTTCTGGTCCCGATCGTTAAAGGGTTCTCGACCGAAATGTCGCTCGAAGTCACCTCCCTCGGTGTGCAGGTCCACGGCGGGATGGGATTCATCGAGGAAACCGGCGCGGCGCAGTATTACCGCGATGCCCGAATTCTGACGATTTACGAGGGCACCACGGCCATCCAGGCCAACGATTTGATTGGGCGTAAGACCGCGCGTGATGGTGGGCGCTCAGCGCTTGCAATCCTGGCTCGGGTTCGGGCGACCGTGACCGAACTCAAGCAGTCGGAGACGCTCGCAGCCATCGCGACTCGTCTTGAGCAGGCTTGTGATGCGCTCGAGCATGCCATCGTCTTTATTGCTGGCGCGGCCAAATCTGATCCTCGGGCCGTTTATGCCGGCAGCGTGCCGTATCTGATGCTGAGCGGTGTGGTGCTTTCGGGTTGGCAGATGGGACGTGCGGCTCTGGCGGCGACGCATCAGTTGGCAGCGGGAGAAGGCGATGCAACATTCCTGCGAACAAAGCTCGGAACGGTGCGCTTCTTTGCAGATCACATTTTGACGCGCGCCTCGGGCTTGGCTGAAACGGTGGTCGAGGGTTCGGCCGGGACCCTCGCGATTGAAGAAGCCAACTTCTAAAACCCGTTCGGGTCAGCCGGCTCGCCGGTGTCATTAGGGGTTTTTTTGGAGCCTTGGCTGCAGTCCCTGCTGGTTTGGCTCGCGCTTCCGAAGGTTGGGTTGCCCGCGGTCTTTGTGATCAGTTTGCTCAGCGCAACCTTGATCCCGATGGGCTCGGAGCCCGCAGTTTTTGGCTACGTCAAACTAAATCCAGAGATGATGTGGCCGACGGTTGTGGTCGCCTCGCTCGGGAATACGATCGGTGGCCTGATCGATTATTGGCTCGGTGTCGGGGCGAAAGCCGCGGCTGACCGTCGGGAGCAGTCCCGGCGCACCGCCGGTACTTTGCCCGAAGGCGATTCGGGCGTAAAAGACGACCGCGTTCACCGCAAGGCATTGGCATGGCTGGAGCGATTCGGTCCCAAAGCGATGTTGCTTGCCTGGTTACCGCTTGTAGGTGATCCTCTTTGCGTGGTCGCCGGCTGGTTGCGTTTGCCGTTCTGGCAAAGCGCCGGGTACATGCTGTTGGGTAAGTTTCTGCGCTATTCCGCTTACACGCCACTGATGCTCTGGTTGTTCCCCGAGGCTGTTTAACCAGTAAACCTCGGGTTCTCCGCGATCAAAACATCGCTTCTAACCTTCGAATAAGGCAAGGATTCCGGCATGGTTGTCCTCCGACTTTCCCGTGGTGGTGCAAAAAACCGCCCCTTCTACTCCATCGTGGCGGCGGACAAACGCTCGCGTCGTGACGGCAACTTCATCGAGCGTGTGGGGTTTTTCAACCCCGTGGCGTCTGGCGGTGAAGTTAGCCTGCGCATCGCCATGGACCGTCTGACCTACTGGACGTCCACCGGCGCTCAGATGTCGCCCGCAGTAGCCAAACTGGTTGACCGCTTTGCGCGGCAGGTTGCATCGCAGCCAGCGGCAGCCGTAGTGGCACCTGCAGCGGCTCCCGCATCGCCTGCCCCTTCGGCACCAGCAGCGGCGGCAGCACCTGCCGAAGTGTCTGCAGAAATCTCTGCAGAAGCCTCTGCAACCTGAGATTTCACCCCCAGGCGACCTTATCGAGGTCGGTCGTGTCGTTGGCGGCTGGGGGGTTAGGGGCTGGATCAAAGTTCAGCCTTTTTCGGGGTCTCCAGCCGATTCAGTTCTACTGGGGGTCCGTGACTGGTGGTTGCAACCGGTCGTCGGTGTTCCCGGGAGGTCTACCGCAATCGTTCGGCCCGGTGCGCAACATTCCAGGGCAGCGGAGCCACTGCGAGTGGAGCGTGCCAGAGTGCATTCGGACAGCGTCGTGGCGCGCCCGATCGGGTTCGAGGATCGAACTCAGGCGGACGAAGTTCGGGGCCGTGTCGTCGCCCTTTCTCGATCTGTATTTCCGCCCGCCGGCGACGATTCATTCTATTGGGTCGACCTAATCGGTTGCACGGTCGTCAATACGCATGAGCAGATGCTCGGTGAGGTCATTGGTGTGGATGACCATGGCGCTCATGCCCTGCTTCAGGTGGCCACGGATCCGACAACCGGGGCTACCGCCGGCGCGACCTCCGGTACAACCGTGACCCGCCTGATCCCTTTTGTGTCCCACTTCGTCCTCAACGTTGACATGGCCGCTCGGCGGATTTTGGTCGATTGGGAACTGGATTATTAATCGAGTGCCCGTGCCAACGCTCCGCATTGATGTCGTCACAATCTTTCCGGAAATGTTCGATGCGCTCGTCGGGCATGGAATTTCGGGTCGTGCGGCGGAACGGGCACTGTTTCAAATGCACCGCTGGAATCCCCGCGATCTGACCGAAGACGCTTACCGCCGGGTCGATGATCGGCCGTTTGGAGGGGGTCCCGGGATGGTGATGCTGGCCGAGCCGCTGGCTCGAACGCTGGACGCGATTTCGGAGGCGCAGCTTGAAGAGCGGGTGCGGAGCCAGGCTCGGGCGGATGTCAAGAAGGCGCCGGTGATTTACCTTTCTCCCCGGGGGGCACCTCTGACCCAACAGCGGGTCTGCGAACTGGCGGAATTGACTGAGTTGACCTTGTTATGTGGGCGCTATGAGGGAATTGATGAGCGTCTGTTGCGCGCGCGGGTTGACGAAGAAATCGCGATTGGTGACTTCGTGGTCTCGGGTGGCGAGTTGCCCGCGATGATGCTGATTGATGCCGTTGTTCGCTGGCTTCCGGGGGCGGTTCAGGATTTCGCGTCGGTTCAAGAGGACTCATTTACCCGCGGATTACTGGATTGTTCACACTACACCCGCCCTGAAGATTGGCGCGGTCTGAGAGTTCCCGACGTTTTGCTGGGCGGGCATCATCAGCGGATTCGCGAATGGCGGCGCCAAGAAGCGTTGTTGACAACGCAGCAACGACGTCCCGAACTCCTGACCTCGGCAAGGAAGCAGGGGTGGCTCGATCCTGCCGATGAACGTGTGCTCTCGCGGATCGGGGATCAAGCGAAAGCAACATGAGAAAACTGAATCACCGCACAGAGACCAGTCCGAAAGTGTGAATTTTGGGTTAAACTGGAGGGCTTTCGAGTAACCCGGCTGGTACTTCGAGGTCACTCTCCAGACGCCTCGTTTTCCGGTCTCCATCCTCTGCCTGGCATTACAACAATTGGCGGGATCGTTACCACAACGTCTCTCGCACAACCCAGCGCATGATGGCCAAGGAGCCCTGCATGAATTTGATCGAACAACTTGAAGCCGAGGAAATTGCCCGGCTCGCCAAAGTGATTCCGGTTTTCGCACCTGGCGACACCGTAATCGTCAACGTCAATGTCGTTGAAGGAACCCGCAAGCGGGTGCAGTCTTACGAAGGCGTTGTCATTGCCCGGCGCAACCGCGGGCTAAACTCCTCGTTTATCGTTCGCAAGATTTCGTCGGGTGAAGGGGTTGAACGGACGTTTCAGCTCTATTCACCGATGATCGCTTCGATTGAAGTCAAGCGCCGCGGCGATGTGCGTCGCGCCAAGCTTTACTACCTTCGGCAGCGTTCGGGCAAATCTGCCCGAATCAAGGAAAAGCTGCCAGGACGCCTGTCCCCTGCAGCTCGTGCGGCAGCGGTCGCTGCGAAAGCAGCTGCGCACCAGGTCGGGATTGCCGATGCGGCCGCTTTGGCTGCAGCGAGTGCGGCAGCGCCGACCGATACAACCGCAAGCGAGTGACGCGGCGGCGGGTGCCGCATTTCGATCCCGTCACCGCTCTTCGGGTGGAGACGGGATCGACGTTCTTGCCTGCCGTTCCATTAGATCGGCTTGCGCCCAGCGCCCTGCGCAATCGCTTACAGGCGCAGCCGGACTGGTCCCCTGAGTCTCACGGGGATCCACCTTTGGCTCAGGGGCCTGGGGATCCGGCTCGGGTTTTGACGCCTGCATCCGTTCTGATTCCGATCGTGATGCGATCAGCCTCGCCTACGATTTTGCTCACGCGGCGAACGGCGCATCTCAATGATCACGCGGGTCAGATTGCATTTCCGGGTGGGCGCCGCGACCCGGCCGATTTGAGTCCGCAGCACACCGCGTTGCGTGAGGCCCAGGAAGAAGTGGGTTTGAACTCGGAATTCGTCGAAGTTCTGGGCCAGATGCCCGACTACCGAACAATCACCCAATATGTGGTCACCCCAGTTGTTGCCTTGGTGCAGCCGGGTTTTAGCGTTGCCGTTGATCCGTTTGAAGTGGCCGAGGCGTTTGAGGTGCCGCTGGCATACCTGATGAATCCGGCAAATCATCACCAGCGCACTGTACCGGCTGGGCCCGAGGATCCTGGGGGCCGACGTTTCTGGGCGATGCCCTGGCAGGATAACGGTCAGGAATACTTTATCTGGGGAGCCACCGCGGCGATGTTGCGTAATCTGTACCATCTGCTCAGCGCCTGACGGACTCCACTCGTGGGACTTCTTGCCCTTCTGTTCGCCCTTCTGATCGAGCAAGCCCGCCCACTGCGCGCGGGTCATTGGGTCGATCTTCAATTTGCCTGGATTGCGGATTGGGTCCGCCAGCATACCGATGCTGGGACGCGCGGGCACGGTCTGATGGGCTGGTGTGTCCTGGTCGGCTTGTCGGTCACGGGGGTGGGTTTGGTCCACTGGGGTTTGGGTACCTTGCATGCGACGACGCAGTTCGCCTTTGATGTCCTTGTACTTTATGGAACCATTGGTTTTCGGCGCTTCAGTCAGGCGTTCAGTGAGATCCAGGTTGCGCTGGCAGCGGGCGATACAGCCGGAGCACGCGAGTCGTTGACGCGCTGGATCCGCGAGCTCGATCCGAGCTTTGTGGCCAGTACGGCGCCTGTCAGCGAGGTCTGCCGAGTCGCGATTGCCCACGCTCTGGTCGCCGCGCATCGCCACGTCTTTGCACCTATTTTCTGGTACCTCGTGTTGCCTGGACCAATCGGCCCCGTACTTTATCGCGCGGTCGAGACTCTCGCGCAGCGTTGGCGCGACCCTCGGGGCGGGGAGGCATACGGTCACTTTGCAGTTCAGGCCTATCGGGTAATTGATTGGCTCCCATTGCGCCTGACGGCCGCCGGGTTTGCAATCGTAGGCAATTTTGAGGATGCCGCCTACTGCTGGCGCGGAGCCCGCAGTCGGCAATCAGCTGGCGCTTGGGACCCTCAGCGCGCGTTGGTTCTAGCGGCCGGCGGTGGCGCGATTGGCGTCCGCATCGCTGACCCCGAGCTCGAAGCGGATTGGGCGCGCAGTGAACTCGGTTTTGACTGGTCGGGCGCAGTGGCCGATCCGGCGGCCTTGCGTAGCGCGGTCGGTTTGGTTTGGCGAGCGGTTGTACTTTGGTTGGCGTTTTTTGGAATCGTGACGGTCTCGAGCTGGGTTGGCTGACCGTCAGAGGCGCCGCGCATCGCCGATGAGTTCGCGCCAGATTTGCATCCGACGCGCATCGATCGAGCCATTGGCGACAGCCGCCCGAACCGCACAGTCGGGTTCTTCCAGATGCCGACAGTTGCTGAATCGGCAAGCGCCCATGTAGTCGCGAATTTCGGGGATGGAGTGCGCCAGTTGGGAATCCGAGAGATGTCCCAAAACAAATTCCTGAAACCCAGGCGAGTCAATAATCCAGCCATCATTCGGCAGTTGAAAAGCCTTCGTGAACGTGGTGGTGTGCCGGCCCGTCCCGAGCGCTTCCGAGATGGTCTGGGTTGCCAGATCCGCCCCGGGTACCAGTGCATTGATCAGCGTGGATTTGCCCATTCCGGATTGGCCAACGACGGCGGTCAGACGCCCTGCAAGCCATGGATGCATGGTTTGGGCCGCGCCGCTTGGGTCCGGCCCGGGCGCAATCTTGAATAACCGATACCCCAGGCGCTGATACACCTCGAGCCTTGGTTCAATGCGGGCACTGGCTTCGAGCAGGTCGGACTTATTGACGATGATCGCGGGCTCAATTCCGGCTTCGTGTGCACTGGCCAGCACCCGCATCAGGAGCGCTTCAGAAAATGGTGGGTCGGGTGCGATCACACAGGCGATCGCGTCCAGATTGGCTGCTAAAACCTTGGTCCGGCGCGCGTCGGATCGCTTGAATTCATTTCGACGCGCGAGGCGAGTTTCGATAACACCGCACCCGTCGCCCGTTGCCCGGATGACGGTTTGATCGCCAACCGCAAAGTCGTGATTCCGTGCGCGCGTGACACATACGAGTCGCTCGCGTTCGGTGGTCTGGACAATGAACTGCCGCCCGTATGCTGCGATCAGTAATCCCTGGCTTTCCGGGGCGTTTGCCACGGTTTAGCCAGTTGCCTGGTCGCTCGCCAGATCGCTCGCCAGATCGCTGGCTAGAGCGTCGGTGCGGGCGGCACACACAAAGTCGTTTTCGCTGAGCCCGTCCACGGAATGCGTATGCCAGCGTACTGTGCAGTGATTGAAGTGCACCGCAAGATCCGGGTGATGGTCCTGGCTATGCGACATCCAGCCGACCGCGTTGACGAAGGCCAGCGTCTCCAGCCAGCCCTTGAATCGGTAAGTGCGGGAGATTGCCCGAACCTCGCGGTGCCAACCCGGCAGCACCCGGAGTTGATCGTCCGCCTGCGCGTCGGTGTAGGCGTGTGTGACGGTCAGGGGGTGGCAGCGCCCGGCTGCAAGTTGCTCAGGCTCAATGACGGTTCGCATCGTCCAATCTCCGGTTTCGGTGGAAGGTCTTCAGGTCGCCTGAAGGCGCCCGATCCGCAGACTTGCCGGCGGATGCGAGTCATGAAATGCGGAGTGCAGCGGGTCGGGCGTCAACGTCGCGGCATTGTCCCGATAGAGCGCAACCAGTGCCCGAGTCAGCGCTTCACGGCTAGTCATACTGACGGCGTAGGCGTCAGCCTCGAATTCATGGCGCCTCGACAAGATCGCGCCCAGGGGGCCAAGCAGGGTGGCAAAGACCGGAGCAACCAACATGAAAAGCATCAGTGCAAGCCCCGGCACCAGGCCCTCGGCTGGCACCAGTCCGAGCCCCTGAAAAAACCAGGCGCGCGATGCCAGCCAACCGAGAATCGCCATACCGACGAGGCTGCTGACCTGCATGATCACGACCCGCTGGCCGATATGCCGGAGCCGGAAATGACCGATTTCATGGGCCAGAACGGCTTCGATTTCATCCGGTCCGAGTTGCTGAATGAGGGTGTCAAACAGAACAATCCGGCGCGCGCGACCGAACCCAGTGAAATAGGCGTTGCCATGGGCGGAACGGCGGCTACCGTCCATCACGAACAGCCCCCCCGCGGGGAATCCGCAACGATCGAGCAACGCCTCGAGTCGTGATCGAAGGGGACCCTCGGGCAAGGGCTCAAAACGATTGAACCACCGCGCAAACACCATCGGGAAAATGATCATCATGCCCAGCGAAAAGGCTACCCAGACGCACCATGCCCAGAGCCACCAGTAGGTTCCTGCGCTTTGCATCAGCGTCAGGATGACGGCGATCAGCGGCAACCCCAGCAGCAGTGAGAGCAGCAAGCCACGGCCCAGATCGAGTAGCCACAGGCCTACCGTCAGGCGGTTAAATCCGAACCGTTGCTCGACCCGAAAGCGCCGCCAGGCGTCGAGTGGCAGGTCAACAACACTGCCGATCAAACCCAGGATGGCCACCACAAACAATTGCCGAGTGAGCAGAGCAGCAGGGTCAATCACGGCTGCGCTGAAATCCCAGAGCGCCTGCAGTCCGCCCAGGAGTGTCAGCCCCAGAAGCATTGCGGCGGAAAGCAGGACGTCGATTAACACGAGGCGCGTGCGTGCGATCGTGTAGGCGGCGGCGCGTTCGTGAGCAGCCAGGGGAATCTGCGTGGCGAAGGCTGCCGGGACCGTATGCCGGTGCCCAGCGACGTGCCGGATCTGGCGGCTGGCGAGCCAGATTTTTAAGGTGGTCGAACTGATCAGGGCTAGCAGGAACGCGGCGGTCCAGAGTGCGGGCGAAGCAATTTCATCCATTGGGGTCTAAGTTCGGCCGGCGAGGGCGCTGTGAGAGTATTGAAGGCTTTGGGACTTCGGAGAGGGTGATGGTACAGGCGCAATCGAATTCAAGTCCTGATGCTGGGGTGGCGTTAGTGACCCCCGTGCGTCCGCTCGACGGGGGCCTGATCTGGATCGATCTTGAGATGACCGGGCTCAAACCCGACTCTGACCGGATCATCGAGATTGCATTGGTCGTTACGGATGCCAACCTTGAAATCATGGCGGAAAGCGAAGCCTTGGCGATCCGCCAACCCAAGGAGGTCATGGACGCGATGGATGCCTGGAACCGATCGACCCATGGCAAGTCCGGTCTGACCGATCGGGTCCTGTCTTCGCTGGTGGATGAAGCGCAGGCCGAGCAGCACATGTTGAACTTCCTGGCGCCTTGGATTGCCCGTAGCGCGAGCCCCATGTGTGGCAACACGATCTGCCAGGACCGGCGTTTTCTGGCGCGGTCGATGCCGACTCTGGAGTCGTTTTTCCATTACCGGAACCTCGACGTCAGCACGCTTAAGGAACTTGCTCGGCGCTGGAGACCTGATCTGACCAAAGGGTTTCAGAAGCGCAACGCGCATACCGCGCTTGCGGATATTCACGAATCAATCGAAGAATTACGGTACTACCGTGCCACTTTCTTGCGCACAGAGCCCCCGGTTTCAGACAGTTGATGTCGGGGCAGTCTGTTGCCATACACGCCACTGGAGCCAGCCCAAGAGGGCGGCCGCGAGCGCTAAGCCAGCCGTCGTAGCGACCCAAAATCCAAGCGCCCCCGCAAAGTACGCCGTCGGGGCGCCGAATGAATCGCCAAAGGTGAGCCAGGCGCCGCCACCGAGGCCAATGCCCCACAGCGACACGGCGTAAATGCCCATCGGAAGGGTCGAGACCTGGTACGCCCGCAGGCTAAAGGAAAGTACCGTCTGGGCTGCATCAAACAGATGAAAAATCCCAATCCAGATAATGAGCGGCAGGGCGGCTGCAATCACGGTGGGATCGTTTGAGTAGGCCCACAGGATCTGCGACTTGCCCAGCAAGATGGTCACTGTAATCAGGATTCCGGTCGTTAGCGCCATCTGGAGCCCGAGGATCGATGCGCGTCGCGCTTGAGTCGGATCGCCGGCGCCAAGTGCTCTGGCTGTGAGGGTGCTGGTCGCATTGGCAATCGAGAGCGGCACCATGTAAGTCAGTGCGGCGAGATTGGCGACGATCTGATGGCTCGCACCGACTACGGCGCCAAATCGGGCCACGAACAGTGCAATGAACGTGAACGAGGTGACTTCAATGAGGTAACTCAGGCCGGTCGGAATGCCCTGGCGCAGGAGTTCGCGCAACCGATCGGGTTCGGGCCAGCCGAGGCGCCATGGCCAAAGCCCCATGCGTCTGTATTGGGCGTCGTGACTAAGCAAATAGATCGCCGCCGCCAGCGCGATCCAGGCAATGCAGGCGGTGGACACAGCGCAACCGGCGCCGCCCATTGGGGGGATCGCATCCAGACCGATCGGCGCGCCGCCGTACATAAAGAGTGCGTTGAATGGGACTTTTAGAATTAGTCCACCGAGCAGGATTGCCATGATGACGCGCGGCTGTCCTAGCCCGTTCTGGAGCGCGTAGTAGACCCGGAATAAAAGGGCTGCCGGCAGTGCGGCGGCGATAGCGACCAGGTAACCCGTGGCGGCTTTTGCGACGGCCTCGGGCGGGGCGGCGATGGCAAACCAGAGGTCAGTCGCCCCGATCAGGGGGCAGCCGATCACTGAGAGCGCTAAAGCCAGCCAGACTCCCTGGCGCGCCTCTGCCGCAATCTGGTCAAACCGTCCGGCACCCCAGTGGCGCGCCACGATGGGTGCAATTGCGAGCAGCACGCCCATCAGACCGATGTAGACGCTGACATAAATCGCGACGCCAAGACTGACGGCCGCGAGATCCACCGCCGAGAGACGGCCGGCCATGACCGTATCGAGCACCCCATTACCAACTGCGGCCACTTGGGCGACCAGGACTGGCCAGGCCAGCGTAAAAAGTTGGCGTCTCATCGATTTCATGGGGCGCGGCGATAGAGCCGGAATCGCTCATTGCGGTCGGCTCGACGCCGGCCTTCCCAGACCAGAACCCAGGCCTCGTCGGGCTCGGGTTGAATCTGCCCTCGCCGGTCAACCACCAAGAGGCGGCCGCACGCCGCGGCGGCCTGATCAAAACGGAGATTGCCAAACCAAGAAAAGCTTGCACGCTGTGCAAGGTCCAATCCCCGCTCGGCAATACAGGCGTGCGAATCGACTGGCGCCGTTGATTTCACGGCGGCCGCCAACTCTAAGCTGACATCGCGATAGGTGTTGCGCCAGTTGAAGATTGGCATCCATAGGGTCATCAATAAGAACCAGGCCAAGGTCATGCCGGAACCGGCCAACACCACCGGACGCCAGAGCATGGGGGGCTGGCGTGACAGGCGCCAGTGCACCAAGGCAAGCCAGCCCACACTGGCGATCATGCCCACGCAGACTGCCAGCCCAAAGGTCGAGCCAAATGTGGGAGTCTGTTCATTGCCAAAACCTGGAAAACCTGCGGCAAATCGAAGCGACTGCGCCGCCTGCTTAGTGGGCCAGCCAGTTAGTCCCGCTAGCCACCAACCCCAGACGCCGAGCCCGAAGAGGGAGAAGACGGCGACTGTGAACCAATCGATCAAGCGGGTTACGCTGCGTGCCAGAGTGGGTAGTCCGATGGCGGCCAGCATCGCAAGGGGAACCGCCAGCGGGATCAGCGTCGTCTCCGAAGCGCGGCCAGTTAAGACGGCCACGCCGAAACTGCCAATGAGTAACCCCAACAACAGAGCCATTGGAACGCCAACTGGCGCGTCAGCCCACCGTTGTCGGCCAAACCAAAGTGTGCGAGCGGCCAGTGGCCACGATGGCCAGAAAAACCACGGGATTGTGCGCGCTGCCCATGAGAGCTGGGCACTCAGGCTGACGGGGCCAACCGGCATGGCGACCCAGCCGTGCAGTTGCAACTGACTTTGTGCGGAGCCTTCCAGACTCAGCGCGACCGGCCACGGCAATCCCACGATGAGCGCGCTAACGATGGTGGTCGGCACCAGGTTGCGAATATTGAGTCGGAGTGCGCGTACACCCGACAGAGCGATCAGAAATGCGAGTACGAATGCCAGAGCGACCGCGGGTGATTGCACCAGGGCGGCGGCCGCGATCGAGGCCCCAACGATCACGCCACCCGACCTCGCGTGGTCGCAGCTTCGCATGAGCCCAAAGGCAAAGGCGGCCGTCACGGTGAGCATGGCCGCGTCCGCCGTTGTTTCGTGGACCCGCGCCACTAGTCCAAAAGTGGCCAGTGCGATGAGCAGTGCGGCGTCCCCGATGGCCCGTCCATAGTTCAGCGGACTCGCCCCCGCGCCGAATGGATCGAGTGGTTGAGCCTCGGCGCGACGCGCCAGGCCATCGGTTGCGGACCGCAAGAGCAGCAGGCCGCCGATCAGCCAGGCTGCTGCGGCTGCGCGGATCCCGGCGGCAGCATTGATAGCCCCCGCACTGAAAAATTCCAGTAGCCGTGCAACACCTGCCGCAAACCAGTAGGCGAGGGGCGCAGCGTCGGTTACCGGGCTCCCCGCAACTTCAGGGAGTAGCCACTGTCGGGCACTCCCGGAAAACATGGTGTGTGCAATGCCGAAGCCAATCGCATCTGCAGTTCGCCAGGGGTCTCTCCCAACGAAACCCGGCAGGACATACAGGAGAATAAGTGCGATTAGCGCAAGACGCGGGAGACGTCTCGCCTCTGGTTCAGTAACCAGGAAAGGGCGCATGGGCTTGCCTCAGGCCGCCCATGCACAGTCGAGACCGAACCCGAAGATCAGGCGCTTGGCGTTGCCGTCCGACGCGAACCGAACTTCTGGCGGAATTTCTCTACCCGACCGGTTTCCATCACACGCTGTTGAGCGCCCGTGTAAAACGGGTGTGACTCCGAGGAGATATCGAGCTTGAACAGAGGATACTCTTTGCCGTCATCCATCTTGATCGTGTCGCGTGTGTTAACCGTCGAACGCGTCAGGAATTTGGAGCCGCTCGACAGATCGACGAAAACGACGTCGCGGTAACTGGGGTGAATGCCTTCTTTCATGGCTGAGGAACTTTTTAGGTAATCGCAGAGTATATCGGATGAACCGGGGCCATTTCAAGGCCGGGGCTAGCCGCCCCGTTTCATCATGTCGAAGAACTCGGCGTTGCCCTTGGTCTGCTTCATTTTACCCATCAGGAATTCCATCGCCTCGAGTTCATCCATGTCGTGGAGGAGTTTGCGCAGGATCCAGATCTTTTGCAGGTTGCTGGCCTCGATCAACAATTCTTCGCGGCGGGTGCCGGATTTGTTGATGTCCATCGCCGGGTAAATCCGCTTTTCCATCATCCGACGGTTGAGATGGATTTCCATGTTGCCGGTGCCCTTGAATTCCTCGTAGATCACCTCGTCCATTCTTGAACCGGTGTCGATCAGCGCGGTGGCGATGATCGTCAGCGAGCCGCCCTCTTCGATATTCCGGGCGGCACCGAAGAAGCGTTTGGGCCGCTGCAACGCATTGGCATCGACCCCGCCGGTGAGGACCTTGCCAGAGGCTGGAACCACAGTGTTGTAGGCCCGCGCCAGTCGAGTGATGGAGTCAAGAAGAATCACAACGTCCTTCTTGTGTTCGACGAGTCGCTTGGCCCGCTCGATCACCATCTCAGCAACCTGCACGTGTCGCGTGGCAGGTTCATCAAAGGTCGAGGCAATGACTTCGCCACGGACTGAGCGCTGCATCTCGGTGACTTCTTCTGGACGCTCATCAATCAGCAAAACGATCAGGACAATGTCCGGATGGTTGGCGGTCAGTGCGTGCGCGATGTGCTGCATCATCACCGTCTTTCCGCTCTTGGGCGGGGCAACGATCAACCCGCGCTGACCCTTACCGATCGGCGCAATCATGTCGATGATGCGGGCCGTCAGATTCTCTTCGGCTTTGGTGTCGCGTTCAAGCCGCATCGCCTTGTCCGGGTGCAGCGGCGTCAGGTTCTCAAAGAGGATCTTGTGTTTGGTTGAACTCGGATCTTCGCCATTGACCCGATCGACTTTGACCAGCGCGAAATAACGCTCGCCCTCTTTCGGGACTCGCACCTCGCCTTCGATGGTGTCGCCCGTGTGCAGGTTAAAGCGCCTGATCTGGCTCGGCGAGATGTAGATGTCGTCGGTACTCGCCAGGAACGAAGATTCCGGCGTTCGCAGAAAACCGAATCCATCGGGCAGGACTTCGAGAACACCATCACCAAACACCTGCTCGCCCAATTTGGCGCGGCGTTTCAGGATCGCGAACATCAGGTCCTGCTTGCGCAGGCGGTTCGCATTTTCGATTTCGAGGGTCTGCGCAAGTTCAATCAGTTGCGAGACGTGCTGGGACTTGAGGTCGGACAGGTGCATGTGCGTGGGGCTCCGGATCAATGCCGGTTCAGTGAGGAAACGAAGTTCTGGTCTCAGGCCTGGTGAGGTGCGGCCTTGACGAACCCTCTCGTGGTTGACGTGATGCGGTCACGGGCCAAGGGGAGTCGGGTGTCAGGTCACTCGGCCCGGCTGAGGAGGGCAAACGCGGTCAAAGGTGTCGGTTCGTCTTCCAGCGCTGCCCCGGATCGTAACGGAAATCAGAGATGGCTGTCGAGGAACGAAACGAGTTGTGATTTTGAAACGGCGCCGACTTTGGTCGCCACCACTTCGCCGCCCTTAAAGAGCATCAGAGTCGGGATACCGCGGATCCCAAATTTGGATGCCATTTCGCGGTTGTCATCGACGTTCAGTTTCGCAACGGCCACTTTGCCGGCGTAATCGGTCGAGACCTCCTCAAGGATGGGGGCGATCATCTTGCAGGGCCCACACCATTCGGCCCAATAATCGACGAGGACCGGGCCCTCGGCGCCCAGGACATCCTGCTCAAAAGAGGCATCGCTGACATGCATAATCGTCATTTGGAATCTCCGCAATGGGTTGACTGTTCGGCTCGGCTGCGTCGCAGCCGGGGGGGCTAATCAATGGACGCAGTTTTTGCGCCGCGATTTCTTATTGTAGCGCGGGGTACAATGGTCTCGAGACGGGCCGCCCCGCATCGCGACGTGGTCAACCTGGTCAGGTCCGGAAGGAAGCAGCCACAGCCGCTCAGCGCGAGTGCCGGGGGTTCGGCTCGTCTCCCCCGATTTAACTGAACTTACGTGATGTCGCATCAGGTCCTTGCACGGAAGTGGCGGCCACGCGAATTTGCGTCGCTTGCTGGTCAGGAACATGTAGTACGTGCTTTGACTCACGCGCTGCAGACCGGTCGTATTCATCATGCGTATCTGTTCACGGGGACGCGCGGCGTCGGCAAGACCTCGATTGCTCGCATCCTCGCAAAGGCGCTCAACTGTGAAGTCGGTGTCGGCCCGACACCTTGCGGGCGCTGCAGTGCGTGTGTCGGAATCGATAGCGGGCGTTTCCCCGATTACATCGAAATGGATGCGGCTAGCAACCGGGGCGTCGACGAGATGGCTCAACTGCTCGATGCGGCCGTCTATGCGCCGGTCGCTGGGCGCACAAAGGTCTACGTAATCGACGAAGTCCACATGCTCTCAACGCATGCTTTTAATGCCATGCTCAAGACGCTCGAGGAACCACCGGCCCACGTGGTGTTTGTCCTGGCGACGACCGACGCGCAGAAAGTGCCGATCACCGTTCTATCGCGCTGTTTGCAGTTCAGCCTCAAGAATATGCCTCCGGCGACGATTGCGAAGCGCTTACGAGAAGTGTTGGAGGCCGAGGGGATTGCGTTCGAGCTCGAAGCGCTCGACGAGATTGGCCGCGCCGCAGCGGGCAGCATGCGCGATGCATTGTCGCTCCTCGATCAGGCCATCGCGCATGGCGCGGGGGCTGTCATGACAGTCTCTGTGCGCGAGATGGTCGGCGTTGCCGATCGCGGCGAAGTCGGTGCATTGATCAACGCCTTGGTGGCTGGAGAGGGCCCGGCTTTGATGGCGCGTGCAGACGCAATGGTCGATCAGGGCGTTGCCCCCGAGCGGACGCTCGAGGCGCTGGCCGCTCTGGTGCATCGCATCGCGTTGGCTCAGGTCGGCGCCGTGTCGGTTGACGATACGATGAGCGCCCAGGTGGATGCCTGGGCGGCCCACATCGCGCCCGAGGACTTGCAGGTGTGGTGGCAGATCGCGATCCAAGGCGGACGTGACCTGCCTTGGGCGCCTGACCCCGCTTCTGGCTTGACGATGACTTTGTTGCGAATGCTGGCGTTTCGGCCCGGTCAGCCACCTGCGGGGCGCTTGAGTCCGCCTGCTGCGGCCCTCGCAGTGCCGCCTGCGACCGCTCCGGTCGCTCCAGCCGCTGTTCAAACGTTGTCAGAGTTTGCCGGCGATTGGCCCGCATTGGCCCGGGTTCTTACACTGTCCGGTATCGCGCGCCAGTGTGTCGATCGCAGCGCGCTGGTGTCTTTTGATCACGACGGATTCGTCTTGCGCGCACCCATTCGTGCAATGACCGAAGCCCCGCTGGTGGCCAAGATCCGCGATGCGCTCACTGCGCACTTTGGGCGCCCGATGCGGGTCTCAATTCTGAGTGGCGACGTGGAGGGTCCTACTGTGGCTGGTATCGACTCCGCCGAGCAGGCACAGCGTCTGGCCCAGGCACAGGCTGTGATTCAGGCGGATCCATTCGTTCAGGCACTGATTAAGGATTTTGGCGCGCAGATCGTGCCGGGGTCCGTACAACCGACTCTTTAAGGAGTTCTCGAGATGATGAAGAACCAATTGGCTGGCCTGATGAAGCAGGCCCAGCAAATGCAAGACAACATGAAGCGCGCCCAGGATAAGCTCGCCCTTATCGAGGTCGAGGGCCAATCGGGCGCCGGACTGGTAAAAGTCACCGTCACCTGCCGTAACGAAGTTCGCCGCGTCGCCATCGACCCAAGCTTGCTAGGTGACGACCGCGACATGCTCGAAGACCTCTTGGTCGCTGCAATGAATGATGCGTTGCGTCGTGCCGACCAAACCTCCCAGGAGCACATGTCCGGACTGACAGCTGGCTTGCCGCTGCCCCCAGGATTCAAGCTGCCGTTCTGACGAACGATCAGGCGGCCTGTTCGTGAATCTCAACCGTCAGCCAGTGGTTTTGGAAGCTCTGGTGGATGCCTTGCGTCGTTTGCCCGGGGTCGGTCCAAAAACTGCGCAACGGTTTGCTTGGCACCTTTTACAGCACGATCGTCAGGGGGCTAGTCTGCTCGCGAGGTCTCTGGCGGATGCAATAGCCTCGGTGCGTCATTGCGATCAATGTAATGGTTTTGCCGAGCAAGACCGGTGTGATCTATGTTGTTCAAGCGAGCGCGACCGGGCCCAACTGTGCGTGGTTGAAACCCCCGCCGATCAGCAGGTGGTTGAACAAACGCTCATGTTTCGGGGGCTTTACTTTGTTCTGATGGGCCGCTTGAGTCCGCTGGATGGAGTGGGTCCTGGTGAGATTGGTCTGGACCGTTTGCTGGCAAGAGCCACCGATGGCGTCGTGACGGAGGTCGTTCTCGCCACCAACTTCACCCAAGAGGGCGAGGCGACCGCGCATTACATGGGCGAAATGCTCCGTGCGCGTGGGCTGACCGTGACCCGCTTGGCGCGTGGTGTGCCTGTCGGCAGTGAACTCGAATATGTCGACCCGAGTACTGTCGCGCAAGCCATGCGCGATCGCCGCTCTGTCTAACCAAAATTTGAACCGATGAACCCTATGCCAACTCCCCTGCATGCGCTCACTCTGGCGCATTGGTGCATCCTGATCGCAGCGGTACTCCCGATTGTTTGCGCCGGCATTGCCAAGGCCGGATTCAAACGCTTCGATAACAACAATCCGCGCGACTGGCTGGCAGCGCAGGACGGTTTCCGGCGTCGCGCCAACGCGGCACAAGGCAATTCCTGGGAGGCCTTCTCAATTTTTGCGGCCGCGGTGCTGACGGCGATCCAGACCGGGGCGCCTCAGGATCGGGTGGATGCATTGGCTGTCGTATTTATCCTCGCCCGAGTCGCTTTCATTGTTTGTTACGTTGCTGATCGCGCGTCGATCCGGACCTTGGTCTGGACGGTCGGTCTGGTCGCGTCGCTCGCACTCTTCGTCTCTAGTCGATGGTGAGCAGTCGGCTACAATTGCGAAGCTACTGGAGATTTGTCTGAGTTCGCTGTTACTTCCCAAATCGGGTTTGGCCATCCTAGCGCTGGCTGATGGAACTGTTTTCCGCGGGGTCTCGATCGGAGCGCCGGTTGCCCGAGTCGGTGAGGTTGTTTTCAACACATCGATGACGGGCTATCAAGAGATCCTGACTGACCCGAGTTACAGCCAGCAGATCGTCCTTTTGACTTATCCGCATATTGGTAATACCGGCCTGAATGCCGAAGACGTCGAATCCGGGGCGATTCACGCCGCCGGCCTGATCATCAAGGACTTGCCGGCCCGCACCTCCAACTGGCGCTCGCAACAATCGCTTGCTGACGGCCTTAAGGAGGCCGGCATTCCCGGCATTGCTGGCATCGACACTCGTCGCCTGACTCGATATCTGCGCGAGCATGGCGCGCAGGCCGGCTGCCTCATCGCCCGTTCGGCTGCGGGCGAGGACGGCGGAGCAAACGCCGAATCTTCGGTGTCGCCATCAGATGAGCAACTCGTTCTCGAAGCGCTCGAGCGCGCGCGGGGATTTGC
>RFVZ01000150.1 GCA_009922405.1 Betaproteobacteria bacterium | reverse complement strand
TCCGATCGAACCGTGGCACTCGAAACGGGGCAGGTGACCCATATCGGCCCGTCGAATCTATTGTTCCAAGATCTAGAATTGCGCCGAAAGGTACTTTGGCTTTAGGGAGTTAAGAATGCAAACCGTTGGCATTGTTGGTGCGGGTCTGATCGGATGTTCTTGGGCAAACGTATTTGCGCGCTCAGGCTGGAAGGTGAAGGTTTGGGATCCCGTCGATTCTCAGCGTGCGGCGGCTATGTCGACTATCGGTCATTCGCTGCGCGACCTGGCGGCGCTGGGACTGGTATCGGATGCGGATACTGCGCATTCCCACGTGACGGTCGTCGATACCCTTGAGGAGGCTCTCGACGGCGTGGAATATGTGCAGGAGAGCGGTCCGGAGCGTCTGGATCTCAAGATTGAGATTTTTCGGCACCTTGACGCAGCGGCAAATCCAGAGACCATCCTCGCGTCTTCGACGTCGGCTATCGTGGCGTCAAAATTTACAGAATCGCTCGCAGGGCGCAGTCGCTGTCTCGTTGCCCATCCCGTGAATCCCCCCCACCTTGCACCAGTGGTGGAGCTGTGTGGAGCGCCTTGGACGAGTGCCGAGACCAAGCAGCGCGCCAGCGCCATCATGCGGGGTGTAGGTCAGGTGCCGGTCGACGTACGGCGTGAAGTCGATGGATTTGTGCTGAATCGACTACAGGCCGCTTTGCTCACGGAGGCCTTCAGACTCGTCCAGGATGGTGTCGTTAGCCCCGAGGATCTGGATCGTACTGTTGCGGATGGGCTGGGGTTACGCTGGGCATTCATGGGGCCATTTGAGACAATTGAACTTAATGCGCCGAATGGTATTGCCGATTATTGTGAGCGCTATGTCTCCTGGTTTCGACGCTATCAGGCCGACGCTCCGCCCGCAGCTGTCTGGGATGATGCGAGTTGGCAGCGTGCGGTTGAGGCCTGGGGCAAGCATCCCAGCGCCGCGGAAATTGCTCAAAAAACGGTTTGGCGTAATCATCGCCTGGCCGCTCTGGCCGCGCACAAGAAGACGCAGTCGTCTTTTTGATCTTATTTACAAAGGTTATTCAGCATGTCTGCCAATAGTGCCTCTTCATCAAGCCCCGCAGCCCCGGCTGTTTTGAAACGTCGTCGTAAGGTGATGGTGACTTGCGCCGTGACGGGCGCGATTCATACCCCAACGATGTCGCCGTATCTGCCGATAACGCCGGCCGAGATTGCTGAGGCAGCCCTTGGCGCGCATGCCGCGGGAGCGGCTTTGGTTCATTTGCACGCCCGCGATCCGCAGACCGGAAAACCCGACCAGCGTCCCGAGGCGTTTGAGCCCTTTTTGAAGGTTATTAAGCAAAACAGTGACGCGGTGATCAACATCACCACCGGTGGTGCGCCGACCATGGGTGTTGATGAGCGGCTTGGGCCTTGCGCGCATTTTCAACCTGAAGTCGCGTCGCTCAACATGGGTTCGATGAACTTCGGCTTGTTTCCGATGCTCGGTCGATATCCAGAGTTCAAGTTCGATTGGGAGAAGCCCTATCTCGAGGGCTCGGATGATCGGATTTTCAAGAATACGTTCAAGGACATTGAGAAGATTCTGACGACCTGCGCCAATCACGGGACTCGTTTTGAGATCGAGTGCTATGACATCGGGCACCTCTACACCCTGCGCCATTTCGCCGACCGGGGTCTTGTCAAGGCGCCATTTTTTATTCAGTCGGTATTTGGGATTCTCGGTGGTATCGGGCCGCATCCTGAGGATGTAGCCCACATGAAACGGACTGCCGATCGCCTGTTTGGTGACCAGTACCAGTGGAGTGTTCTCGGCGCTGGGCGCAATCAATTGCCGATTGCAGCGCAATCCATCGCAATGGGAGGGAATGCACGCGTGGGTCTTGAGGACTCGATCTGGATTAGTCCAGGGCAACTCGCGCAAACCAATGCCCAACAGGTGAAAGCCGTCAGGCAGGTGATTGAAAGTTTGGGACTCGAGATTGCAAGTTCCGAGGATGCGCGCGAGATTCTTCAGCTGAAGGGTCGCAACAGCGTCAATTTCTGATCGAGATGATGCGTCCTAATGCCCTTCGAGAGCGCTGGAAAACCGGTGGCGCCACCGTTAACGGATGGTTAGCCCTCCCGAATAGTTTGTCGGCCGAGATTATGGCGAGACAGGGGTGGGATTCCTTGACGGTGGATCTGCAGCACGGCTTGGTCGACTACCAGGCGATGGTGCCCATGATCCAGGCCATCTCGACCACCGCTACGACGCCACTCGTTCGGGTCCCATGGCTCGAGCCAGGGATCCTGATGAAGGTTCTCGATGCCGGTGCACATGGCGTGATTTGCCCAATGATTAGCACCCGCGAGGAGGCGCAGCGATTTGTCGCTTACACACGATACGCGCCCATCGGTACCCGCAGTTATGGCCCGTTGAGAGCCATTTTGGTCGAAGGACCAGATTATCCGGAGTGGGCGGACCAAGAGGTTGTTCGATTTGCAATGATCGAGACCGCGCAGGCGCTGGACCAGCTGGATACCATTTTGTCGGTCGAGGGGCTTGACGCGATCTATATTGGTCCGTCGGATCTGTCGCTCGCCCTCGGGTTCCGGCCCAGTTTTGATGACGTAGCGCCTCCAGTGGCCGAGGCGATTCAGCATATTCTCGATCGAGCCCGGTTTTACGGGCTGGCTGTGGGAATTCATACCGGTTCACCCGAGGGTGCGTTGCGTCGGGTGGCGTCCGGTTTTCAGCTGGTTACGATTGGGTCGGACGCCAACTTCATCGCTAAAGGAGCGCAGGCTGTTCTGGCTGCCATGCAGACGGCCCGGGTCAACTCATGAGACCTATTCCGGTTTGATTCCTGCGCGCGTGATCAGGGCCTTCCAGCTCTCGTGGTCGGTGCGAATGACTTCCTTGAATTGATCTCCCGTTCCGCCTGCGGGGTCGGCGCCGACTTTGAAGAAGCGGTCAACCACTTCCGGCGTTTTTAGCGCGGCATTGACCTCACGATTGACTCGCGCAACGATGTCGGCAGGCGTTTGAGCTGGTGCGAGGATCCCGAACCAGTTGCTGATTTCAAGTCCCTTAATGCCGACCTCCGTAAAGGTGGGGACTTGTGGCAACGAGGCGCTGCGCTGGGCCCCAGACACGGCGAGTGGTTTGACCTTGCCGTCCTTAATATGGGTTTGCGCGGAAACCACCGAGTCCATCAGAAAGGCGATCTCTCCCGTGATCAGATCCGGGATGACGAGTCCGGTTCCCCGGTAAGGGATGTGCACCACGAAAAGATTACCTGCGCGCCATTTAAACATCTCGGCCGAAAGGTGAGGGTACGTCCCGATTCCGCTCGACCCAAAGTTGTATTTGCCTGGATTGCGCTTTAGAAGGCTGACGAATTCAGGCACGGTATTGGCAGGAAAACTCGAGCCCACGACCAGAACGCTCGGGGCGTTCGCCACATGGACCACCGGAATAAAATCCCGGGTGGCCTCGTAGGGCATCTTTGGATTAAGCGCTGGCCCAACGGAATGGGTCGACGACGTTCCGAGCAGGAGCGTATACCCGTCGGCTATCGATTTGGCGACCATATCCGCACCAATGACGCCACCGGCGCCTGGCTTGTTTTCGATGATGACTTGTTGGCTGAGGGTCGTCGATAGTCGGTTTGCAAGCGCTCGTCCGATGATGTCGGTGGCGCCGCCCGGGGGAAACGGAATGATTAGACGAATGGGTCGGTTAGGCCAAGTCGATTGGGCCAAGGCGTGTGGGACAAGAACGGCTAGTGCAGCCCCCGCCGAATTGCGAATGAGCTGACGTCTCGGTTTCGATTTAAGCAATGTTTTTTGGATATGAGTCGTCATCTTTCAAGAATTTCAGGGCGGGTCAGTACCAAAAAAAAGCCCTGGTCGTTTTACCGAGCAGGGCTTTTCCAGCAAACCTGGGCGCCGCGTAAACACGGCTCCCGCAGAAGAATTACTTCTTCTCGGCTTTCTTTTCTTCTTTCTTCATTTCGTCTTTTTTCGCAGGTGCTGCAGGTGCAGCCGCTGCAGGTGCAGTCGCTGGAGCAGCGGTCGGTGCAGCAGCGGCGTGCGCGCCAGCGAATGCTGGGGTGCCAACAGCGGCGATGACGGCAAATACGAGTGCGGAGATCAGTTTGTTCATGGTGCTATTCCGATAAAAATAGGGTAGGCAGAGCGGACGGAGCATAAACCCAATCAAGAACATAAGGCAATCTGTTTTTGAATGCGTTGACACTATGTCCAGTAACGCCTGGTTACGAACTTGGTTGACCGGAGAATGGATCAATCGGGTACATTCGGCCCTTATGTTTTCCATTCGATTATTGCTGGCCGCTTTGCTCGCGCTGTTCGGCTGGCCCTTGGTCGCCTTTGCTGCACCGTATATACCAGCGGCCGATTCGGCGGTTGTGGAGCAACTGCCGTTGCGGGCGCAGGACCCGACTTCGCGCGAACTTAACCGGCTGCGTTCCAGATGGCGTCAGGATCAGCAGAACCCCACGGCGGCGGCTGAGCTCGCCCGGGCGTATTTTGAGCAGGCCGTTTCGGAGGGGGATCCTCGTTACCTGGGATATGCCCAAGCGGCCCTTAAGCCATGGTGGACATCGACCGAGCCGCCGGCTGCGGTAAGACTCGTGCGCGGCATGGTGCTCCAGTTTAGTCATCGGTTTCCGGAAGCCATTGACGACTTGACCGAGGTGAGTCGTCGCGAGCCCGACAACGCCGTCGCATGGTCTTGGTTGGCCGCGGTTTACTTGGTGACGGCGGAATACCCCAAGGCCCGTGAAGCCTGTGATCGTCTCAAGCCCCTGGCCACCAATCTTGCCGTGGTGGGATGTCTGGCCTATGTCGACTCCTTAACCGGTCGGGCGCAAGTCGGACTGGAAAGCCTTTCGACTGCATTGCGTCAACAGCCGAAGGCGGATCCTGCTTCGCGGCTTTGGGCACTGACCCGGATGGCTGAAATTTCAGAGCGACTTGGCGAGAATCGGCTGGCCGAACAACATTTTCGTGCAGCGCTCGCACTGGACGTTCGCGACACCTACCTGCTGGCGGCATTTTCAGATTTCTTGCTCGACCAAGGTCGCCCTGCCGAGGTGCTGACCTTACTGAAAGACTTTGCTCGAGCCGATACGCTCCTATTGCGCCTGGCGCTGGCTGCCCGCGATGCTGGTAGTCCTGATGCTGCTAAGTATCAGCAGGAGATGCGTGAGCGTTTTGATGCTGCGCGGCGTCAGGGGGATGCGCTCCATGAAAAGGAAGAGTCTCGCTTTGCCAGATCGCTTCTGAAAGAGAATCAGCGCGCCCTTGCGTTGGCGGAATCCAATTATCGGATTCAGCGTGAGGCGGCGGATGCGCGGGCGCTGTTGGAGGCGTCGATTGCCTGTCGTAGTCCACAGGCTGCCGAGCCTGTGCTGCAGTGGATGGCTCAAAATCGGGTTGAATCCCTGACATTGCAGTCGCTGGCCCGGCAGGTACGTGCAATCAAGGCGCCTGAGTCGGCGAAGGCATGTACATGAGCCGCTGGCTTTGGATTTTGGTTTCGGTCTTACTGACGGTTTCGGGTTTTGTGCAGGCGCACAAGTCATCGGGCAGTTATCTAACCATTGAGGTGGCCCCACAGTCCATCAGCGGGCGTTGGGATATCGCCTTAAGGGATATCGATTTTGCCTTGGGGCTCGATCAGGATGGCAACGGAGAATTGACTTGGGGCGAAGTGCGCGCCCGCCATGCCGATATTGCGGAGTTGGCCAAGAAGCATCTTGGACTCAAATCTGACGGTAAGGATTGTCAACTCGAAATTGGCCCGCAGCAGATTGATCAGCACTCCGATGGGGCTTACTCGGTTTTGCCACTTTTATTGCAATGCCCCAAGCCCGTGCAACGACTGGAGCTCACTTACACATTGTTCGCCGACATCGACCCACAACACCGGGGTCTTTTTAATCTGCGGGTTGGTGAGCTATCGCAAACGGCCGTGTTGGGCGGTGACCGTCCAATTCAACAATTCGACGTCAATGCGTCAACCCAATCGACGGCCGTTGGTGGCTGGCAGGCGCTTTTGCAGTTTGGTCTACAAGGGCTATGGCATATCTGGATTGGCTTCGACCACATCTTGTTTTTGCTGTCGCTGCTGCTCCCTGCGGTGCTTGTTTACCGATCGCGCAGTTGGATGCCTGCAGAGGGCTTTCGCCAGGGAGGTATTGAGGTCCTCAAGGTCGTCACGGCATTTACCGTCGCACACTCAATCACTTTGACATTGGCAACCCTGCAGTGGGT
>RFVZ01000149.1 GCA_009922405.1 Betaproteobacteria bacterium | reverse complement strand
GGCTGGTTATGAATTCGACAAGATTTTCCCGGGATGTCGCATCATCGATATCCATGAGTATTTGATGGAGAAGGGACTGCGTCTTGAGGGTGCTACCGGGGTCCGATACATGTACCACGACCCCTGTCATAGTCCGATGAAACAGCATCAACCGCTGAAGGTGGTCAACACCCTCATGAACGCTGAGTTGAATGGTGTTATCAAGAAGAATGACCGCTGCTGTGGCGAAAGTGGAACGCTTGCGGTTTCCCGGCCCGATATTTCAACGCAGGTTCGGTTCCGTAAAGAAGAAGAAATGCGCAAAGGCGCGGATGGTTTGCGCGGCGATGGATTTACCGGTGAGGTCAAGGTGTTGACGAGCTGCCCATCGTGCCTTCAGGGCTTAGCGCGATTTCAGGGAGATACCGGTGCGCAAGCCGATTACATCGTTGTCGAGATGGCCAAGCACCTCTTGGGCGAACAATGGATGCCCGACTATGTGGCTGCGGCTAATGCGGGCGGTATCGAGCGGGTCCTCGTCTGAGCGGCGGGTACGTGTCTGACCCCACGTGTTCGCTCTGCACGACCGACGGTGGCGAGGTATTGCATCGCACGCCCTCCTGGCGTTTGGTGCTCGCCCACGAGCCTGACTGGCCTGGACTGGTGCGCATCATCTGGAACGAGCATGTGGCCGAATTATCGGACCTGTCAGATCCAGAGGCTCAGGCCCTGATGGCGGCCGTGCGCCAGGTCGAGCGCGTGGTTCGGGACACCCTGTTGCCCGACAAAGTCAATGTGGCTAGTCTGGGTAACCAGGTACCCCATCTTCATGTTCATATTGTGCCGCGGTGGCGCGACGACCTCACGTTTCCGGGTTCGATCTGGACCCGACCAGAATCCGTTCCAAACGAAAAAACGATATCCTCGGATCGCGTTGCCGCGGCGCTTGTCCGACGCCAGTCGACCGCACTGCGGATACCGGCCCTGCGAATGGCGCTGCTTCGTTCGGACAATTTCCCTCCCGGCCATTCCCACTAATTCAGGCTGCAATGTCCTCGACCCCGATGCTCGTTCCAACCCGAATTGTTCTGCACCAGATTTCGCGTGTGCTTGAAGTCGAGTTTGGCGACGGATTTGTGTTTCGCCTGCCGACGGAATTCCTGCGTGTCTATTCGCCGTCAGCCGAGGTGAAGGGACATGGCCCGGGTCAGGAAGTGCTGCAGGTGGGTAAGCGGGACGTGACGATTGTTGCGATTGAGCAGGTCGGTCATTACGCCATCCAGCCGACTTTTTCGGATGGCCACGTTAGCGGCATTTTTTCCTGGGATCTGCTGTATCGCCTGGGTCGCGAGCAGGACACCCTTTGGACCGATTACCTTGCCAGGCTCGACGCTGCAGGCGCAAGTCGCGACGAAGCGTCATCTAAGGCAAATGGGTTAGCGTCGGCTGCGCGCGGCTGTGGGCAACCTGCTTCGGCTGCGCCCCCTGCTGTGAACCCCACCTTTGGCGCAGAACTCTCGCGTAAGCGCAACTGATGCAACACGACCCGAGCGGCGGCACGACGCATTTTGGTTATGAATCGGTTCCGCTCGAGAGCAAAGCCGACCGGGTCGCCGAGGTTTTTGGATCGGTTGCGAATCGATATGACCTGATGAACGACCTGATGTCAGGTGGCTTACATCGAGCCTGGAAGGCGTTTACGGTCGGCCGGGCTGCGGTGCGCCCCGGTATACGGGCACTCGATATCGCGGGGGGCACCGGCGATCTGGCCCGAGAATTTGCCCGCAAAGCTGGCGCGACCGGTGAGGTTTGGTTAACCGACATCAATCCCGCCATGCTGGCCCGTGGTCGTGACCGGATATTCGACGCCGGACTGCAGATTCCGGTGACTCAATGCGACGCCGAACAATTGCCGTTTCCCGACCGTTACTTTGATCTCGTGACGGTGGCCTTTGGCCTGCGCAACATGACACATAAAGACCGTGCGCTCGCCGAGATGGTTCGCGTCCTGCGACCCGGTGGGCGCCTGTTAGTCCTGGAGTTTTCGCGGGTCTGGCAGCCGCTGGAGCGCGCCTACGATCTGTATTCGTTTCAGGTTTTGCCACGATTGGGTGCGCGGATTGCGGGGGACGCAAAGAGCTATCGCTACCTCGCCGAATCGATCCGGATGCATCCCGATCAGAGCACGCTCGCGGCAATGCTCGAGGCGGCAGGCCTAGAGCAAGTGCGTTGGTTCAACCTCACCGGTGGGATTGCCGCATTGCACGAAGGTGTACGGTTTTAGCCAATCGTTGCGACTCAAGTGGGTCACAATCGTCGGGTCGAAATAGTCGGGTCACCGTGATCCGATTGGTTCAGTAGATCCGAATTCTGGGGAGTTTTTCATGCTCGGTGCGTTGAAGTTCAAGAACGTGGTTTTATCGGGAGTGATTCTCGCAATTGCATCAGTCGCTGGGCCAGTAGACGCCAAGCGGCTTGGCGGTGGGGGCTCCTTCGGTCGGCAAATGCACACGCCTGGAAGTCCGGCGGGCGCTGGTGCAGCGGGTTCGGCGGGTTCGGCGGGTGCACAGCGCAGCGCTACGCCGCCGGGTGCGGCCAACCCGACCGCACCTGCGGGAGCGCCCGGTTCGCCCGGATCTCCAGCAAATGCTTCGAATCCTGCCGGACTGAACCGCCCTGGAGCGCCTGCGCCTAACGTCGCTCCTGCTTCCCCCTGGAAGCGCATGCTTGGCGCCGCTGCGGTCGGCCTGGGGATTGCCGCATTGGCGTCCTGGATGGGGGTCTCGTCAGAGCTTGCCAGCGTGCTTGGGATTGCTCTGGTTGGTCTGTTGGTCCTCGCCTTGGTGACGGCCTTTTTGCGCCGCCGCCAGGGGGGCCAAATACCGGCCCACTCCAATTTCAATCGATCTACGACCGATCGTTCTCGGTTTGAGCCGACGATGCCCGCTCTGGCGCCTCAACTCGCCCCGGAGCTTGCATCCGGGCCTGCGCCAAAGTGGCCGCCTGGCTTTGACGCCCCTGCGTTCATCGCTCAGGCCCGCGAACAATTTATCCGCCTGCAGGCCGCGTTCGACCACGCCGATCTGGACACGCTGCGCGAGGTCGCGAGCACCGAGGTGTTCGATGAACTCCGCCGACAGATTGATGAGCGCCATGGTGTCATCAACGTGACCGAGGTCATTGGGCTCGAGACGGAGCTGGTCGAGGTGCAGACCGACGTCGATGAATACACGGCTACGATTCGCTTCCATGGACTCGTCCGCGAGGCTCCACGAGCTGAGCCAGTTCGTCTGAATGAGCTCTGGCATCTCGCCAAGCCCCGCGATGGCAGCGCAGGATGGCTACTCGTCGGAATCCAGAATCCCGGATGAACACGCCGTTCAAGCCCTGGGGAGCCGGGGTCGTGGCTACAGCCATCAACCATTTGCTGGAACAACAGCCGTCTGCACGAGCCGCTTTCGCCGAGTACCACGGGGCCGTTTTTCGGATCGCCCCGAGCGCGCCAACTCAGATGGCCGGCGGAGCTGGTGCGACCGCTGTGACCGGTGCGGCGGCTGCGAGCGGCCAACTCTTTGACCGCTTGGCCACCGACTTTACGATTCTTGAAGATGGCCGCCTCAGCCCAGGGGCGACCGAGCCACCTCGTGTCACTCTGAAGATTGAACTCTCGCCAAACCTCGCTCTGGATTTTCTGCGTGACGGTAGCGCAGGTGCCATGCGTCGCGTCCGGATCGAGGGCGATGCCGCATTGGCGACTGCGATCGCAGGGCTCGCGCGGCAGTTGCGTTGGGATGTGGAGGAAGACCTGTCGCGTGTCATTGGGGATTTGGCCGCGCATCGCGTCGGCGAAACTGTGCGTTCCGCCGCGGCGGGTGGCCGCGATCTGATGGATCGTGCAAAGACTACGACTCTCCAATGGCTGATTCATGATGACGGTTCGCTGGTCGGTCGCCCAGCTCTTGAGTCCTTTCGGGACGACCTTCGGCGATTGCGCGATGACGTCGAGCGTCTTGCCAAGCGAGTGGAGCGCCTGGATCGCTCGGATCGCCTCCACATGTCGTCGGAGTACTAGTACGGCCCAGCGCTGAGTGCAGGTGCCAGATCCCCTCGGTCTGACCCAGCAACAAGCGGAAGCCGCCCTCCAAAAGAACGGGTCCAACGCGCTTCCGAAACTGATCGGAAGGTCGTGGTGGGCCCTTTTTGGCGAGATTCTTCGCGAGCCGATGCTCGTTCTGCTGCTTTTGTGCGGTACCGCCTACCTGGTTCTGGGGGACTCTGCGGAAGCCAGCTTGTTGCTCGGCTTTGCACTGATCGTGATTGTGTTGACGGTGGTTCAGAACCGTCGAGCCGAAAGGGCCCTTGAGGCGCTCAGCGATCTGGCTGCGCCCCATGCACGCGTTGTTCGAAGCGATGGGCAGAAGAATGACCCACCGGTCCGGATCCCAGGCACACAACTGGTTGTGGGCGATCTGATCGTTTTGGGGGAGGGTGACCGTATTCCAGCCGACGGGACCCTGATCGACATGGCCGAACTCAGGGCCGGACTCACGGTCGACGAATCTTCCTTGACCGGCGAATCGGTCGCCATCTCGAAAGCCGCTGGTGCTGGGGTTTCGGGTGGCACGCTTGTGGTCAGTGGGCAGGCCCGAATGCGTGTCACCGCGACCGGTGCGCGCACAGCCATCGGCCAGATTGGGCTCGGATTGGCGAGTTTGGAGGTGGCCAAAAGTCCACTCCAACAGATCACGGCCTCCTGGGTGACCCGGATCGCCATCCTTGTCGGAATTTTATGCACGCTCACAAGCCTTGCGTGGATGCTATTGCGCGATGACCTGATCGGCGGATTGCTCGGTGGGCTTGCGCTTGCAATGGCGCTTTTGCCCCAGGAATTACCCCTGGTACTGACGGTGTTTATGGCGCTCGCGGCGCTGCATCTGTCCCGGCGCAGGGTATTGGTGCGGCGGCTTTCAGCCGTTGAGACCTTGGGTTCAGTTGGCGTGCTCTGCGTCGACAAGACGGGCACCTTGACAGAAAATCGAATGTCGGTGGCGCGGCTCTCCCCCGCTGGGCCCTCACCTGAGCAAACCCAGTGTCTGATCACTCACGCGGTGCTCGCGACCCAGATCGACCCATTCGATCCCATGGAGCGGGCAATCAGGGCATTGCCGCATTCGCAGGATCAGCTCGGCTGGAGTCTGCTGCATGCCTACCCTCTTGCACCCGGCTTGCTGGCGATGTCTCAGGTTTGGCAAGATCCGAAGACGGGTTCCCGCCTGATTGCGGCCAAGGGTGCGCCGGAAGCGATCGCTCAACTTTGCCATCTGAGTGGCACCGACCTTGCCGGGGTCGAGTCCGAGGTCATGGCGATGGCGGCCGACGGATTGCGGGTCCTGGCTGTGGCGCGAGCTACCAGCACGCATGACGGTGAATTGGGTGCGGGGCCCACGCTCCCGGCGATCGCGCACGACTATGCGTTCGATTGGCTCGGCTTGCTGGGCTTGGCCGACCCCCTGCGTTCAGGGGTGCCGCAGGCGATCAGCGATTGTCGGGAGGCTGGGATTCGGGTGGTCATGATCACGGGCGATCATCCAGCGACGGCTCAGGCGATCGCGACTCAGGCGGGCCTGCTGGCCGGTGCTGGTCGCGCTCCGACGGTTGATGGGACCGATGGGACCGATTTGACCGATGGACTGATCATTGGCGCAACGATCGATTGTCTTGATGAAGGTGAATTGGCCAAGTTACTGACAACAACGCGGGTGATCGCGCGGGCGAATCCGGCGCATAAGCTCCGTATCGTGCAAGCGTTGCGGGCCGAAGGTTCGGTGGTCGCGATGACCGGGGACGGCGTCAATGATGCGCCGGCGCTCAAAGCGGCGGATGTTGGGGTGGCCATGGGGCAGCGCGGGACCGATGTGGCCCGTGAGGCGTCGGACTTGATCCTTACCGACGATGATTTTGGTGCCCTGGTTGACGCGGTGCGCGAGGGTCGACGTCTTTCCGACAATTTACGGCGCGTGGCCGGGTATCTGATTGCAGTCCATTTGCCGATCGCGGGTCTCGCGCTCGTACCACTGGTCGTGGGCGGGCCAATCCTCATGTTGCCCGCCCACATTGCATTTCTTGAACTCGTGATCGATCCGGCCTGCGCGCTGGTTTTTGAGGCGATTCCGCTATCGACGGCGGCGATGTCGAGGCCCCCGCGACCGGTTGGTGCTGCGCTGATTGAATCGAAACAGCTGCTCCGCGCCATCATTCATAGCGGCGCGGTGTTCGGATTGGCCCTGGCTTGTTGGTGGGGCATTGCCCATTTTGCGGGGTCCGGG
>RFVZ01000148.1 GCA_009922405.1 Betaproteobacteria bacterium | reverse complement strand
GCAGCTTCGTAAATCACTTCGAGCGATGGACGCTCGACGTGGTTCTTGCCCATCATGTCGGCGCTCGATGCCGACTCGAGAACGACATCGCGTCCAACCGCAGAGGCATCAAACAGGCCCAACAGCGCATCCTGTGAAAGTGGCTCGGGCAATACGGGCTGGGCCTGGGCCACGTTGTCAGACAGCAACTCAAATAGCGAAGCCCATGGCGAACCTGGACGGCCAATAATTTCGTAGCTCGCGCTCTTGCGGCGAATACTTTCGTCCGCTGGGATCGAGGCCAGCACGGGGATGCCAACTGCCTTCGCGAATGCCTGCGCTTCGCCAGTGCCGTCGTCTTTATTGATCACCAGGCCCGCGACACCGACATTGCCACCGAGGCGCTGAAAATACGAGACCGCCGAGCAGACGTTGTTGGCAACATAGAGCGACTGCAGATCGTTGCTACCCACCACAATCACTTTCTGACACATGTCACGAGCGATTGGCAGACCAAAGCCACCACAGACCACATCCCCGAGAAAGTCGAGCAGAACGTAGTCAAAATCCCAGTCGTGGAAACCGAGCTTTTCGAGCAGCTCGAAGCCATGAATGATTCCGCGACCGCCGCAACCCCGGCCGACTTCAGGTCCACCCAATTCCATCGCGAAGACGCCGCCCCGTCGGAAGCAAATGTCCTCGACCCGGACTGGTTCGCCCGCGAGCTTTTTCTTTGCGGCCGTTTCGATGATGGTCGGACAGGCACGTCCTCCAAAGAGCAAAGAGGTCGTGTCGCTTTTTGGATCGCAACCAATCAGAAGGACCCGTTTACCCATCGCAGCCATCATGTGCGAGAGGTTGGCCAGCGTGAAACTCTTGCCAATGCCGCCCTTGCCATAAATTGCAATGACTTGGGTCTTGCGCGTTGGCTCGCCGGTGGGTACTGGAGCCAGTGGTTCGGCCGCCTCCTGCCGCAAGGTTTCAATTCGGCGCAGCTCGTGCTGAGTAAAACCACTCATTGGCGTCCCCTCCAGTCAAGAATCATTTTCAAACAACCGGGATCGCTGAATGCAGTCCGGTAAGCATCACTGACCTGTTCAGCCGGACAGCGATGGGTGATCAAATCGTCGAGCGAAAGGCAGCCGGTTTCGGCCAGGCCCTTGACAGCGATTAAGTCGTCCGGGTGCCAGTCGGTGGCCACGGTGATGTGCAATTTGCGCTGATAAGCGGGTGTAAATGCGAAGCGCAGCGGCTCGGGGTAACAGCCGGCAAGGACCAGATTCCCGCCGGGCTCGAGACCTGAGATCAAGCGCTCGAGCAACTGCGAATCGCCACTGGTATCGATGATTGAGCGGTAATCCCGCCGGCGGTCGAGCGTAGGATCGATCACCGTGTATCCATCCGCGCCGTCGCGGCGGGCCGCGCTGGTTTCCCAGACCAAAGGCGCCTCGGTGCCATTGGCCATCGCGACGCGGGCAATCAGGCGACCGAGCACGCCGTGCCCGACCACCAAATCCACTGCCCCGGTTTCGGTGGCGTTGAGCGCATGTTGGGCGCTCGCCGCGAGTGCCATCAGGACTGCGCTTTCTTCGAGCGACTGCTGGACTGGGACCACCTGAGCGCCCGGCACAACCAAGCGAGACGCTGCTGCTCCGAGTTGACCGCTGGTCGCGCCAAAACATCGGGCACCGGGAACAAAGACACGATCACCAAGGGTAAAACGGGTTCGCGAGCCAGCTTCTCGAATGCGTCCAACCGACTCGTACCCAGTCACGACTGGATAGCCGACTCGCGACTGTGAGGGCGCTCGACCACTCCAAAGCAAGCGCTCAGCGTCCGTGCTGATGCCGCTCCATTCAATGTCGACCACCACGTCATCATCGCCTGGCTCAGACAAGGCAAGGCGATTGAGGGCGATGCAACCGGGTTCGTTCAGAACGACCGCGAGCGCTTCGCGCTGCACGGACAATTCCGTTGGAACATGGATTCGGTTGGCGTTGGTGGACATCAGCTGCTGGGCGGGGGTCATTGAAGATGTAACGTAACGCTGACACTAGTACATGTCAACTTAAATTTACGCTTTTAATTTATTCGTCAAACGGGGCCGGACGCGCGGTCAGCAGACGAACCCGTAATGGGCGGCGAGTCGGCTGCAGGCGGACTTCTGTAAACCCGGACAACTCCAGCAATTGCGTGAGTTCAGCGGGAGTTCGTGCGCGCCCGCTACCCATTGCGAGGAGATAAAAACCAAAGTACGTATCCCCAATTCGCTCGGAGCCCGAGGTCCCCGCCATCGGCTCAGCAATCAACAAGGTTCCGTTGGCTGGCATGGCTTTTCGGACCGCCCGTAGCAAGCCCAGAACGAGATCGTCATCGTGGTCGTGGAGCACACGAACCAGGGTGATCAGATCAGCCCCGGTGGGCAATGGATCGACACAAAAGTCGCCACCAACCGCTTTTGAACGACCCTGAAATCCCGCTTTACGAAGGCGCTCGCCACCGCGACGGGCCACTGGCGGAAGATCGAAAAGCACCAATTGTGTGCATGGAGCAACAGCCCCTACCGCCGCTAAAAAGACACCCTCGCCACCACCGACATCGAGGATGGTTTTGTATCGGTCAAACGCCCAGGCCGCGACCACATCTTCGGCCACCATCGTCTGCGAAGCGGCCATCAGCGCGCTGTACTCGGCCACTCGATCAGCGTCGAGTTGAGACGGCTGATCTGCTCTGGCGTACGCCCAATAATCATGGAGCGCCCCGGTCCCAGTTCCATCCCGTAAGAGTGCAACCGGATCCTGCAGATCGGCATACAACATGGAATGATGCTCAACCATGGCCGCAACGGCGGGATTACCCAGCATCGCTGCGCCGAGAGGGCCAAGTCCGAACCGGTCGAGCCCTCTGCGTTCGATTAACTGTAGTGCGGTTGCCGCCAGCAACAGACGCTCAGCCATCGCGGGGGACAAATCGACTCGAGCAGCGACCATCCCAGCGGTGAGGGGCCCCTCCGCCAAGGCCTGAAATAGCCGCAGCCGCACGCAGGCCAGCAGCGTCTGGGTGTAGACAAAGCCCGCGCACAAATCAAAGAGCTGTTGCTCACGCCGCGCGGCAATCCAGCGAGTCAGTGGAAAGGCTGCCGCCCAGCGCTGAAACGCTGGGCTCATCAGCAGCTGGTCGCGCCACTGGCGTGCGCGCTCAAGCCATCCAGGGCGCCAGTCAGACTCCAAACTTGAAAAAATCGCTGTTAGGCCGCGTGCTTCAGCCATTCTTGCGGCACCAGTCGACGCGCTTCAAGTTGAACCATGCCCCGCAGTGCACCCGCGCCAGGGCAAGTCGGGATTGCATCCATGGAATCGGCGACCAGCGCTTCAAAGCGCCGAACCGCACCACCGAATCCATACTGACGCGCTGCACTCGGGCGATCGAGCGCCACATCACGGCCCACGGGTTTACCGAGTTCGACGGCATCCGAGGCCACGTCCCTCAGATCGTCCGCGACCTGGTAGGCCTCGCCGAGCCGTTCGCCAAATCGCCTCCAGGGTCCGGTTTCAGCACCGGCGGCCTGCGCGCCAGCTACTGCTGCCGCCACAAACAGGGCGCCGGTTTTGGCGCGCTGATGAACAATATCCGCGAGCATTTGCACCTCGATTGCCTGACGGTGAATGGCTCATATGCATGGACGATCAGCGCATCGCCGGACAGCACTGCCAGCCGTTCGCCGAACGCCGCGTGGACCGAAGGTTGACCGCGACGGGTGTCGGCATCATCGAAGCACGGCAAATCGTCATGCACCAACGAAGCACAGTGCAACAGCTCAATCGCGATCGCGGCAGCGGTCAGCAACCCGGCCGGCTTGATCCCACAGGCAAGCCCGACCGCCAGACAAAGACGCGGGCGCACCCGAGCCCCACCGGGGAATACGGCATGACGCATGGCCGCAGCCAGAAGTGGGGGCGCTTGATCCTCGCCCTCCATCGCCCGATCGAGCGCACTATGAAGGGCATTCTCGATCCAGAGGCCTGGATCAAAAGAAACCGGTTTTGATGTTGGCATCACAGAGCGTCCCCTCTTAAGCGTCGCGCGTTTTTTCGTGGACCCAATCCACATAAGTGTATTAACTGCTTGTCAGTTTAAAACGTCAAGCTTAGTTTACACTTTTGCAAGCGGCAGAAAAAAGGACAGAGCATGAGAAGCCCGAAGATTGCTGTGATCGGCGCCGGCATGGGTGGTCTGGCGGCGGCTGCGACGCTTGCAAGCCGCGGGCTCGATGTCGTTTTGCTCGAGCGCGGACGGGCGCCCGGGGGGAAAATGCGCGAGGTCAATGTCGGGGGCAGCGCGGTTGACGGCGGCCCGACGGTGTTCACGATGCGGCGCGTCTTTGATGCCCTTTTTGATGAATGCGGTGGATCATTTGACGACGCGGTGCGGTTAAACTCAGTTGACGTGCTGGCGCGCCACGCCTGGGATGACGGTTCTCGGCTTGATCTGTTCACCGACCCGCAGCAATCGGCTCAGGCGATCGGAGAACTTTCAGGGGCAGCTGAGGCCCGGCGCTACCTCGATTTTTGTGCTCGCGCCAAGGCCATCCACGACACGCTCGCGCCGACTTTTCTGGATGCGCAGCGCCCCTCCCCTCTCGGTCTTGTTCAGCACGCTGTAAGCGCCGACGGCTGGCGCGGCTTGGCCAAGCTCTGGCGACTCTCGCCGTTCGAAACACTCTGGCAGGCGTTGGGCACGCATTTCGAAGACCCTCGCCTGCGCCAGTTGTTTGGGCGTTACGCCACCTATGTTGGCGGGTCGCCATTTCGGACCCCCGCGACCCTCATGCTTGTTGCCCATGTGGAGCGCGAAGGCGTCTGGCTGGTCGAGGGCGGCATGCACCGCGTCGCACAAGCCATGTCAGCACTTGCGATGCGCTGCGGAGCGCGGATTCGATATGGCTGTGAAGCGACGTCGGTCGAAGTGAGCGGGGGCCATGTCAGCGGCGTACGTCTCGCCACTGGCGAATATATCGCCGCGGACGCCGTCGTGGCAGCTGGCGATGTCGGGGCAATTGCGAGTGGTTTTTTGGGGCGGCAGGTACGCCACGCAGTCGCCTCGGTGGCCCCGCATGAGCGATCGCTCTCGGCGATGACCTGGAAAATGAAAGTGCAGGCCAACGGATTCCCACTTCTACGACATTCGGTCTTTTTTTCAGATCGATATGAAGAGGAGTTTGATCATATCTTCAAGCAAAAACGTCTGCCACCGTCGCCAACCGTTTACGTTTGCGCGCAAGACCGGGATGATCAGGAGCCGTCTGGGGATACACGTCCCGCCGAGCGCTTGCTATGCCTGGTGAATGCGCCAGCCGTCGGCGACGGTCGTGGACTCGATGCGCAGGAAATCAATCGATGCGAACGACAGACCTTCGAGCGACTGGCCCGGCACGGGCTCCAGCTGACATCCATCGCAACGGTACGAACAACGCCGCAGGAGTTCGAGCAGATGTTCCCGGCGACGGGGGGGGCCCTCTATGGACGGGCACCCCACGGCTGGATGGCAAGCTTCCAACGCCCGGGCTCGCGCAGCCGAATGCCGGGTCTATATCTGGCGGGGGGCAGCACGCATCCGGGACCCGGGATCGCGATGTCAACCCAATCAGGCCGACTCGCCGCGCAGAGTCTGATCGCGGACCTCGGTTCGATTCGCCGATCGCGCCCAGTGGCTATGCTTGGTGGTACATCGACGCCCTGAGTGATGATGGCCGTCACGGTCTGACTGGGATTGCCCTCCTGGGCAGCGTTTTTTCACCGTACTATTTTCGAGCAAGAGCTCGTGGCGAAAGTGATCCGCTGAATTTCAGCGCAATGAACCTGGCTCTCTATGGGTCATCCGTCTGGAATCCGAGCGCCCGCTGGGCCATGACTGAACGCGGGCGAACCGCTGTCGCACGCGATTCGCACCGATTGGCGATTGGCCCGAGCGTCCTTAACTGGGACGGCACCCGGCTCGAGATCCGGATCGATGAGCGCGCCATGCCACTGCCGCTTCGAGTTCGCGGCACGATCCGATTGTTCCCGGAATCCCTCGCCGAGTCGACCTGGCACCTTGACAGCCCGGGTCTGCATCGTTGGTCGCCGATTGCCCCCTGTGCCCGGATCGAAGTCGATTTTGCGAACCCCGCCCTGAAATGGCGAGGAATGGGTTATCTGGACAGTAACCAGGGCGATTGCCCGCTCGAGGACAGTTTTGTGCGCTGGGACTGGAGTCGAACCCACGGGTCAAATGGCGCGACCTCGTTGCTCTACGACGTGACGGAGCGTAGCCCGTTGACGGGCAGTCACGGACGACGCAGAACAATTGCCGCACGGATTTTGAGAGACGGAAGTTCGGAAGCGCTGGCGGTTCCACCGAGCCGGTCATTGCCGCCCACTTCGATCTGGCGAATTCAGCGGGCGACGCATTCGGTCGTTGACGATTTGAAGG
>RFVZ01000147.1 GCA_009922405.1 Betaproteobacteria bacterium | reverse complement strand
CGGCAAGATGAAACGCCACCTCCGAGCCTGCGCCACCTTGGCGCCGGTCGCGTGCCATGCTGCGCAGGGTCGAGCGTACAAACGAGTCGTCCCCGCCGGGAACCACTTCAACGAGTGACTGGGTTGCGTTGTCGAAAACGGCGACAGCGCCGCCTGGGCGATCTTCAAAGCGCAAGTCGCGAGCGACGACTTCCCGTGCGGGCTGATCGACTGGATCAAAGCCGGCAAGTCGGGCGCCACTGACCAAGGCGAGCGTGAGCAACGCCAGAGAAATTGCTGCATAGAGCGGAACTTTTGGAACCTGGTTGTCGTGTTCCTCGTCATGAGCCTGGTCAAACGCCCGCTCACGCTCAAGTGCCGCAAGAATGCCGCCTGAGTGATTGGGCTGGGTCATGGCCGGTCTCCGTCTGGCACGGACGGGTCATTCAGTCGTCCGTGCGCACTCAGTGCCGTCGCAAAGAGTTCAGCCACCTTTTCGGGTTCGCTGATTCCACGCAGCATCGGCTCGGGTTTGGTGAGCTGCCATGGCTTGAGGTGGGGCCAGAGCAATAGCGGCGCAATTCGCTGGTCCTTGGGCAATTCAATGGAAATGTCTCCCGTGCCATCCGAATGCATTTTCACCGACGCGTTCTGGACCAAATTGAGTGGAACATCGAGTGTCGCGGGTAGGGCTATACCAAATCGAAGAACCACTCGGCGATCGGTAATGAGGTACGTCGTCGTTCGCCAGATTAACCAGGCCATCAGCGACAGGATCGCGAGACAACCCAAAGCCAGCCCTGCAAAGCCAGCCGTGCTCGCCATCAGGTTATTGCCAGGCTCACCTGCAGATAGGGCATCGACGATTTGCCAGATCACGATCGCGATGAAATAGAGTACGAGTGCGCGCACGTGAAAGACGTGACGCAGGATCGACTGCCACGTTGGGCGTCCTTCCCAAAGGACTTGCTCGTCGGGGGGCGCACCCCCATGAAACAGGGCGCTCATAGCAGGGGCTCTTGACGTGAGGGTGTTGCGTAGAGATAGCCGCCTGCGTAGTAGCCCATGATGCGGTCTTCTTCGCGGCAGGTGACTTGTTCGGGATGGGCGGTTGCCGGGACATCCGAAAACTGGGCCGCCGTGATCGAGACCACCCGGACAGGGCCGGTCCGACCCCGAATCGTGGTGCAGTTCGAGGGCAAGAGGACGTGGCGGGTACCACCGCCGTGCGCGGGGACTTCGACTTCGTAGTAACGCACCATGGTTTCCGAGCGGTCGACCCAGATGTCCTTTACGGTCCCTGCGATTTCACCGTCCGCGGCGACAACTGGCATGCCGCGTGCGTCCGGGCTGCGGGATTCCAGCCAGACATCCTTGGCGATCCTCAACGGGACCACTTTGATACGGCCATCCAGCGTGAGCTCGGGTTCTGGATGGCGTTCCGCCCATGCGGCCGGGCCAACGCCATCAACCAGTGGGTTTCCTGTAGGGATGAGCGGCGCGCCCATCCAGGGGCCCATGGGACGGGCGGCAACTGGTCGGCGATCGTCCCGTGATGGGTGGGGCTGCACGATCGGATCTCCGTGGGGCATCAGGAAGGTTTTTGGTTCTGGCATTGAAACCAGGCCGATGTCCGGATCGTTCGGATTCCCGCTATCGAGCGGATAACCCTCGCGTTTGCTCTCGCGATTCAGGTAAATCACGAGGGACCCAAAGAAGATCCAGAACATATAAAGAACGATCTGGGCAACGTCGATGTACTGAGTGATCTCGCCGATTGGCTTCATGGCGGTCTCCGTGGTGGCAACGGGTCTAACTGGGGAATTCAGCCAGTCCGAACGCGTGCTTCGGGCTTGGGTCCGACTGACGGATCTTGACGAGTGGGCCGAGGGCGATCAGCGTCATAAAAAGCAGTCCGATTTCGAGCTGATAAACCACGGCATACCCAGTGGCTGGATCAGTCAATACGGTGCCCAAGGTGCCGCTCTGGGCAAGCATGGCGGTGATGTCGCGCAAGGCGCCACCGACGGCGATCCCGAGTCCCGCCGCGGTCGCTTGGGCGGCGCCCCACGCGCCCAGCACGAGGCCACGCGAATGAGCCTGCTCAAGACCCATCGCAGCGGACAGGGTGCCAATCGAAAATAAACCGCCGCCGACGCCAACGGCGAATGTCCCCATGCAAAACAGCGCGGCGGAATCGGTTGGTGCCGCAAAGATGACCGCAGCGAACGCGAACAGGCCGATAAAAGCGCCGAGGGCTGCCAATCGGTAGGGATCGTGTCCCCATGGCCAGCAGGGCGGTCAGCCCCGAGGTTGCGCCGAGCCCAAGGTGCAGGATTTCGCCGCCATAGGGTTCCAGCAGAATGTCTTGCATGCTGAAAGCTGCCGTTCCCAAGCCAACCGCGACCAGGAATCGGCGCGCTCCTGTGCGATCGGCAAACGATTTCCAGGCTGCGCTAAAGGAGGGTCGGGGCGACGGGTCGCGGTGTGTCGCGGGGCCGCGAACCTCTTGCTTCCAGGCCGCGACGACGTTGAGCAGCAAAGTGGCCAGAGCGGTCCCTTGCACGACCTGAATCAATCGTAGGGGCCCCGCGTCTGCTAGCAGCGTCCCGAGCAATAGACCCCCAGTCAGTAGGCCTACGAGCAGCATGACGTACAGGAGGGCAATCACCCGCGGGCGAACACGCTCTGGAGCCAGATCTGCGGCCAGCGCCAGTCCGGCGGTTTGGGTCGTGTGCATCCCCGCGCCAACCAGCAGAAAAGCCAAAGCGGCTCCGGCTTGCCCGACTGCGATCGGGCCTACGCCCCGTCCGGACAGGACAAGCAGTGCGAACGGCATGATCGCGAGGCCACCGAACTGAAGCATCGTGCCAAACCACAGGTAGGGCAGACGCCGCCAACCGAGGGCTGACCGATGGGTGTCAGAGCGAAAGCCAATCAGTGCGCGCAGTGGTGCGAACAGCATTGGCAACGAAACCATCAGCGCGACCAACCACGCCGCCACGCCGAGCTCAACAATCATCACGCGGTTCAGCGTGCCGGTCAGGAGAGCTCCAGCCATTCCAACGGACACCTGGAACAGCGACAGGCGTAGCAAACGCGACATCGGCAACTCTGCGGTCGCCGCATCCGCAAACGGGAGCAGCCGCGGCAGCAGTTCAAACCAGCTCTGCATCGCCTGTTGGCGAGCGGTTTGAAAGGTCTGCTGCACGGTCGCTGGAGTGGTTTGTGGAGGGGTCTGTTGCAACATGAGAACGGTCTATGCGTGTTGCATCCCTGGGGCGCAGAGTTCAATCGAATGGGACTTGTAGAAGTTGGTCGAGACGCGCAGGTCGCGGCCAATCGCCCATCCTGGCAAGTTTTCAATTAATTCTTTGCGTAATAACTTTTCAGTTACTGGAACGATCGAGGGCGAGCGGTCACTGCGCGGGAGCAAGCGCCCGACGATGCGCATCGTCGCCAGCATTGGGGTGCGAGGGGCGAAAGTGAACACAATCGATCCACGGGTGCGGGGTGCGAGCGCACCAATGGCTCGCACCACATCGTGGCGCTCGTAGTGGATCAGCGAATCCATGCCGACCACATGATCGAAGTGTCCGAGACCCGCATCCAGCATGTCGCCTGAACAAAAGGTGATGCGACCGGCGCCGAGGTCGTGTGGCATCCGTTCACGGGCAAGTTGGACCAAGGTGGGTGACAAATCAATCGCCACCACCTCAGCGCCGCGACGGGCCGCCTCAACCGCGAGTGCGCCGGTTCCACAGCCTGCATCGAGGATGCGAAGACCGCGCAGGTCGGCCGGCAGCCAACTCAGCAAGGTCGAGCGCGTGAGGTCCCGACCGGCCCGCACCGTCGCACGAATGCCGCTGACCGGTGCTGATGAGGTCAGCTTTGCCCAGGCATCGGCCGCCGTTCGGTCGAAGTAGGTTTCGATTTCGCCGCGGCGTCGTTCGTAGGCAAGATCATTCATGTCAGTCAAACCCGAGGAGATCGAAGATGTCCCGATCCTTCAGCGCTTCGGGAGCCAGAGGTTCAGTGCCGGCCCAGAGCGCCGCGGCCAGACGCAGGTATTCCTGTTGCACCGCTTCCAGTTCAGGCGATGGCTCCATCTCAAAGAGGGTTGATTTCTTCAGCCGGCTCCGACGGATCACGTCGAGATCCGGAAAGTGCGCCATCCGCTTCAACCCGACCCGATCGTTGAATTTATCGATCTGGTCTGTGTCACGACTTCGATTGGCGATGACGCCTCCGAGGCGGACGTTATAGTTCTTCGCCTTGGCATTAATGGCCTGGACAATTCGATTCATTGCAAAAATCGAATCAAAATCATTCGCTGTCACGATCAGCGCCCGGTCGGCGTGTTGCAGGGGGGCTGCAAATCCGCCGCAAACGACGTCGCCAAGCACATCAAAGATGACCACATCGGTATCTTCAAGGAGATGGTGCTCTTTGAGGAGCTTGACGGTCTGACCGACCACATAGCCGCCGCAACCCGTCCCCGCCGGCGGGCCGCCCGCTTCGACGCACATGACCCCGTTGTAGCCTTCGTAGACAAAGTCTTCGACCCGAAGTTCTTCGGCATGAAAGTCGACCGATTCGAGGACATCGATCAC
Organism: Betaproteobacteria bacterium; assembly: GCA_009922405.1. Classification (GTDB taxonomy): domain Bacteria; phylum Pseudomonadota; class Gammaproteobacteria; order Burkholderiales; family Burkholderiaceae_E; genus RFPW01. The sequence continues at coordinate 1,928 of RFVZ01000147.1, read as the reverse complement.
GGTCGGCATGAGCTTCTTGGTCAGTGTGAACGTCGAGTCGTGCTTGGGGTCGCAGCCAATCTGCAGCACCCGCTTCCCGAGCTTGGTGAAGGCTACCGACAGATTCGACGAGGTCGTGCTCTTACCGATCCCACCCTTGCCATAGACGGCAAAGACTTTGGCGTTGCCGATTTTCAGATTCGGGTCGAGCTTGACCTGCAAGCTCCCAGCACCGTCAGGTCGCGGGGGGCGTTTGATTTCTGCGATAGGTACGCTAGCGACGTTCATTTGGGATGCCTAGGTCTGAAGAATCGGTAGATGGCTCAATGAGGCTTTAGCGACCAAAATGCGCTTTCGCGTCATAGAGGGTCTCGACGGTGATGGTTGACAAGCCTTTTTCAAGGGCATAACGCTCGGTGTTTCGGCGTGCCTTGCCTCGAACAAAGAATGGAATCTTTTTGAGTTCCAGTTCGGCCTCGTGGATCCATGAAGCTGGGCCCTGAGACACCGGGGCCGCCGTTGCGCCAGCCTGCAGTGCGATCTGTGGCTGTTGTGCTTGTGGCTGGTGTACTTGCACCTCTGGCGGTGCCGCTTCCAGGACGATGGCGTTCGCGTGCATCGGCATCAACCGGGGGGCGTCGTGCAGTTGGGGCGCAATCTCGGCGGCGGAAGCGGAAGTGGAGGCGGAATTGGAATCGGGAGCCGGCGTGGGCGAATGGCGGCCAAGGTGCGATGGCGCTGCGCCCTCGTGGAATTCGAAGTCTTCGCGGAACATCCCAAGCAGGTGCTCCTCGAGACCCATCATCAGTGGATGAACCCAGGTGTCAAACAGCACATTTGCGCCCTCAAAGCCCATTTGAGGGGCGTAGCGCGCGGGGAAATCCTGGACGTGAACAGGCGCCGAAATCACCGCGCAGGGCACTCCCAAACGCTTCGCAATGTGCCGCTCCATTTGTGTTCCTAGCACTAACTCGGGCTGTAACTCGGCCACCCGCTCTTCAACGTCGAGGTAGTCATCGGTGATCAGTGCTTCCAGGCCATATAACTTGGCCGCCTCGCGAATCTCGCGGGCAAATTCGCGGCTGTAAGTGCCCAGTCCAACGACGGTGAACCCGAGTTCACGGGCGGCGAATCGAGCCGCCGCGATCGCATGGCTGGCATCCCCGAAAATAAACACGCGTTTACCCGTCAGGTAAGTCGAGTCGACCGACCGGGCATACCAGGTGGCCCGCGACGGATGGCTGGCCAAGAACGCTTCCGCATCCATGTGGGCGAGTGCAGCTACCTCACGGATAAAGTCAATCGTGGCCCCGACGCCGATCGGAACGATGTGCGTCATGGGTTGTTTGAAATTGCGCAATAACCACTGGGCTGCGAGTGAGGCCGTTTCCGGGTACAGAACGACATTAAAATCAGCCTGGCCGAGTCGCGCGATATCGTCAGGTCCCGCATTGAGTGGGGCCACCACGTTGATGTCGATCCCAATCGCATCCAGCAGGCCAGTGATTTCGCGGACATCGTCCCGGTGCCGAAAACCCAGAGCGGTTGGGCCGAGCACATTGCAACGCGGACGTTTGATCCCACCATGCTGCACTGGAAGATCAGCGAGTTCTTCAACTGGGCGAGCAAGATTTCGCACCAGTTGATAGAACGTTTCTGCAGCACCCCAATTTTCTTTGCGCTGGTACGAGGGTAGTTCGAGGGGAATCACCGGAATTGGCAAGGCCAGTGCCTTTGCTAGGCCGCCAGGGTCGTCCTGAATTAACTCGGCGGTGCAAGACGCACCGACCAACATGGCTTTCGGTTTGAAGCGCTCAAAAGCCTCGCGCGCCGCGTTCTTAAACAACTCGGCCGTATCACCGCCCAGATCGCGCGCCTGAAAAGTGGTGTAAGTCACCGGCGGGCGCTTCGCGAGCCGCTCGATCATGGTGAACAACAGATCGGCGTAG
>RFVZ01000146.1 GCA_009922405.1 Betaproteobacteria bacterium | reverse complement strand
ACCCGCTCAAGGTTGATCATCTGGGGGACAAACTGCTCAACCGCTCCGCCAACAATCCTGGGTTGTCCGGAGAGTACTTCCAGCCATCTCCAATCCGAGGTCGAGCCGGGCGATAAAAATCGCTCCAAGGTTTGCCAGACCTCAAACAACTCCGTACCCCGCAACAGCAAAAGCTGACGGGCCAATCTGCGCCCCTCGACGATAACGGGTTCTAAACCCACTGCGGCCCGATCGCCGGAGACCGACGCGCACATCGGGGATGGGGAATGCATCCCTAATTCGGCCAATACGTCACCGTCGGACTGTGCGATGCCGATCACCGCAATTTGCTCCTCGACCTCAATGCTGACTTTCGCCCGCATCACATACTTTCGTAGACGGGAGGCTAGGCTCATGGCTTCGGGACTTGGTACAAGCAATCGAATCGAATCGGCCAGCCGCCAGGTGATTGCGGTCGCCAGCAAACGCCCCTTCGGCGTGCAGTAACCATTGAGTTGAGCGCTCTGATCAGCGAGAACGGCAAGATCATTCGTGACCTGAGAGTGCAGAAAAGTAACCGCATCTGGTCCGCTGACACAGAGGACCGAAAAGTCGGGCAACGCACTGTAAAAACCAGCTTCTGGTCCTGGGCGATCCTGTCGAATTTGATGCAACTGAATCTCTGGTCCAGCGCACCCAGTCGCGAGTTGCGCAGCAATCGACTGCGCAAGTTCGACGTAGTGCTGGGGCGTCACAGAATCAAGGGGGGGGCCAGGTGGCAAAGTCATTACGGGGCTTTAATCTGCAGTCGAACATGGCCCCAAGTATCATAGGCAATGCGTCCGTTGGGAAGGATGTTGGTCAGGTACAGATGAGGAACGACGTTAATTCGTGGAAGGTAATTTGTTCTTAAATGGCCTGAGGCTCGGAGTCCGTATCGTCCGGATGGCAGCGTTTTTTGCGATCGCTGCAAGTGCCGCCGTTTGGGCTTGCTACCGCTGGTGGCCGTTGACTTTGCGAACTCCCTCCCTTGAAGTCATCATCGAACCTGGAACGCTACCTGCCAAATTGGGCGCTAGTCTTCAAGAGCAAGGCCTCTCAGCCCCCGCCCAATCGATACGCTGGGCACTGAGACTCCGTGGCGACGCCCGCTCGATCAAGTCAGGGTGCTACGAGATCAGGGCGCCAATTTCAATGTCGGGCCTGCTCAACAAGCTAGTTCGTAACGACCCACGGCAGCGCGAGCTTCGCATCATCGAGGGCTGGAATTTTCGTCAGCTACGCCTCGCGCTGAACCGCCACCCTGATTTGGAACATCGCACCGCAGAATTGTCGGATGCCGAGATCTTGCGGTCCATTGGTGCGACGCAGGCGTTTGCCGAGGGTTGGTTTGCACCGGACTACTACCTCTTTTACCCAGGCGCGAGCGATATCGAGATCTTAGGTCGAGCCTATCGTCGGCAGACAACGCTGTTGCGACGCGCCTGGGAGAGGCGGGGCGATCATCTACCGCTGGCTAAACCACTCGATTTGTTGGTGCTCGCATCGATTGTCGAGAAGGAGACTGGGCGCGAGGAGGACCGCTCCAAGGTGGCTGCCGTGTTTACAAACCGTTTGCGCACCGGAATGCGCTTGCAGAGTGATCCCACCACGATATACGGCCTAGGCGAACGGTTTGACGGCGACTTGCGCCGATCTGATCTGCGTGCGGACTCCCCATGGAATACTTATACCCGAGCGGGGCTTCCACTCACGCCGATTGCAATGCCAAGCCGCGCGTCGTTGGATGCCAGCATTTCCCCAGCCCAGACAAACGCGCTGTATTTCGTCGCGCGCGGCGATGGGTCAAGTGAATTTAACGAAAGCCTCGACGCGCACAACCAAGCCGTCCGGCGGTGGCAGCGTCGGCAAGAATCCCCTTGATGGAATCCCAATGGACGCGACTAACAACAAGGTCCCCACTACCCGCGCTCGGCTAGGTCAATTCTTGACACTTGAGGGGATCGACGGAGCAGGAAAATCGAGTCACCTCAATTGGGCTGCCGGCTATCTCAGTGACCAGGGCATCGAGGTCGTGACCACACGCGAGCCCGGGGGTACGCCTTTGGGCGATCAGATTCGCTCGCTCTTGCTAAATGCAAGCATGACCCCTGCAACGGAATGCTTGTTGTTATTCGCCGGGCGGGCAGAGCACCTAGCAGAAGTCATCAACCCCGCACTGTCCCGCGGCGCATGGGTGATTAGCGATCGATTCACCGATGCCACCTATGCCTACCAGTGTGGCGGCCGCGGAATGGTACCCGAGCGGATTGCTGTCCTCGAGTCTTGGACACAACAGGGTCAACACCCGAACAGGACCTGGCTTTTCGACGTTCCACTCGCTGTAGCGAAACAGCGCAGATCTATCCGTAATGAAACGCAGGGATCGGATCGGTTTGAAAGTGAACCCGAGCCGTTTCATCAGCGTGTTCAAGACCAATACCTCCAAAGGGCTCAAGCGCATCCAGAGAGATTTCTTTTGATCGATGCGCGACAGTCGATACAACAGATACGCCAACAGCTGGCCATGGATTTGGACGGACTTCTAAAGTCATATCGAGATCGTTCATGACCGCCGGTTTTTATTCACTCCCTTGGCACGAGGGCACGTTAGGGCCACTGTTAGCCAGCCGTTCTCGGTTGCCCCATGCTTTGCTTGTGACTGCTCCCCTTGGAACCGGCGCCCTGGAATTTGGCCGTGCGCTGGCAGGTGGCCTTCTCTGTGAGGGATTGAAGACCGATGCGGTTGCGGGCGCTTGCGGTCAATGTCCAGCATGCCAGTGGATGCAAGCCGGCAACCATCCCGATTTTCGTTTCGTTGGGCTTGATGGTGAAGGTCCGGATGAACTGGGTGATGCGGCCGCTGAACCCGAAGAGTCGGCGCTCGCGAGCTCGCGCGAACAAACCGCTGAACCCGCCATATCTCGGGGCAAGTCTGTTCGAACCCGCCCCGAAATTCGGATTGACGCGATACGATCCCTGGGGGATTTTGCCCTGACGGGGGCCCGTCGATCAGGGCAAAAAGTTGTGTTGATCTCCGCCGCTGACCGCCTTAATGCCGCCGCTGCGAATGCGCTGCTAAAGACCCTCGAAGAACCCATTGCGGGGATGATCTTTATTCTGGCGTCCGAAGCGCCCGCCCGCATCCTGCCGACCGTCCGATCGCGATGCGTCACTGTCGCATTAGCAGCACCCTCCAATGCTGTTGCTCGCGAGTGGATGCTTTCAGCGGCCGGCCTAGAGCCCAATGCAGCTCAGCGAGTGCTTGACGCAGGCGGCGGGGCACCACTGACGGCGAGGGCGTATACGGACCCAATTCGTTACGAGATCTATCAAAGTGCACAGTCTGCAATTGCTTCGCTACCCGATGCAGATCTACTAGAAGTGGCGCAACGCCTAGAGGGGCTTGAGCCTTTGCTCTGGGTTAATGTGCTTCAACGGTGGGTCGAAGATCTGGCGCGGGTAGCCGGCGGCATTCCGCCGCGATCAAAGGGCACCGAACTCCGTCAATTGACCTCACTCGCGGCCCGATCGAATCTTCAGGCACTCCTTGACTGCGCCCAGCAATTGCTTAGATTCCGACGCAGCGTTGACCACCCACTCAACCCGCGCCTATATGCCGAGGCTACACTTCGGGTTTATATGCAGGCCTTCAGAGCGGCAAAGGATTGACGTGTTTATCGACTCCCACTGCCACCTCGACTTTCCTGATCTTGCTGAGGACATTGATTCGGTTCTGCATCGAATGACCGCAGCGGAGGTTACTCATGCGCTCTGTGTCTCCGTTACGCTAGAAGACCTGCCGCGCTTGCGTTCTGTCATTGCGGGTCATCAAAACCTGTTTAGCTCGGTCGGCGTTCACCCCGACTATGAGGACGTGCGGGAACCGACGGTGGATGAACTCGTCTCGTTGGCAGATGCCCCCGGTGTCGTCGCCATTGGTGAGACTGGACTCGATTATTTTCGTATCAAAGGCGATGCGGAATGGCAGCGAGAACGTTTTCGGACCCATATTCGAGCGGCCCGAAGTTGTCGCAAACCCCTGATCGTTCACACGCGATCGGCCTCTGACGACACCCTGCGCATCTTGAGGGAAGAGGGCGCCGATGCCGTCGGTGGGGTCATGCACTGTTTTACCGAATCCTGGGAAGTGGCTCAGGGGGCGATCGAACTCGGCTTTAAGATTTCTTTCTCCGGGATCTTGACATTTAAGACCGCAGAAGAGCTCAGGACCACAGCCTCAAAAGTACCGAACCACGCCCTTTTGATCGAAACTGACTCACCTTATCTTGCACCCGTTCCAATGCGCGGGAAGACCAACGAGCCTGGCTTTGTCCCCTTAGTTGCCAAACGCCTAGCTGAGATTCGCAACACCTCGGTCAATGCAGTGGGTGAAGTCACAAGCCAAAACTTTTTCGACCTTTTTAAGCATGCCGCCTAATCGCGCCACCGAGCAACATCGGCAGCCCCGCGCGTTCGGCCTGACCCGCCGTATCGGTCTAGGGATGTGGGTTGCGTTGAACAGTTTGAATGGATGGGCCGCACCCCCGGTGCAGCCTGTCGACGAGATGAATTTAAATACTGATAAGGATCCGCTGGAATCCTTTTTTGAAGCCATTCGGAACGACCGAATTGACATGGTGCGGCGCTGGCTGCAGCGAGGCATGGATGTCAATTCCTTTGATTCACGAGGCGATCCTATTTTGTTGATCGCCGTCCGCCATGGCTCGAGTAAAGTCATCGCTGACCTCCTGGCCGCTCAGCAGGTGCGGGTTGATGCATTGAACCGAGTGGGGGAGACGCCACTCATGATTGCCGCCTTGCGAGGTGACCTAGTCATCGCGCGCCGGCTGGTTGAACTCGGTGCCCAGGTTAATCGACCCGGTTGGACGCCGCTTCATTACGCTGCAACGGGGGGGCATGTCGCAATGACCCGCTGGCTATTGGAGGAGTCGGCGTACATTGATGCCGATTCTCCCAATGGCACAACCCCTCTCATGATGGCCGCCCGCCAAGGGCGACAAACGGTCGTCGAATTATTGATTTCAGAGGGGGCTGACCCGACCGCCCGCAATGAAGCGGGGTTTACGGTAACCGACTACCTTGACCGAAATGGTCTCCTGGAGTTGGCGCGGCGGGCTGAGGTGGCAGCCCGGGCATTTAGGAAGCAACATGATTTACCGACAGATGACCGGGAACCGAAATGAGGCCGGGGCGCATGTCTAATATTAATTTCGAACCCCGCAGTACGGTTTAGTTTGAATGCGGGTGAGCTCGACGTGACGTGGCAGTCGCCCTGGAATGCGAGTCCCGCCCTGGCAATCCCGGGTCTACTCCGTTGTTAGGGCTCCGCTTTTGGCTGGAGTTTTGTGTCTTTGCGCTTTCGGCAGATTTTTTTCCCTTCTCAGCGAGCGAGCTACCAAACACTCGGCTAAATGGATCAGTGAAATCCGGAACAAACGGCGACTTGAAGGCGGATCCGAAGATGGACCGTAGTGCAGTATTGAGAGGGAAGGGCGGAGGGGCTTCGGCGGATGATCGAACTGCTGATTCTGCTGCCATGGATTGCATCTTGGTGGCGCTTCCCCTCCAGTGCTGATTGAGAATTGTTGATAGTTCCAAACTAGTCGATTGTAAAATTTGAAACGACTCGTTTTGGTAGCTCATCACGGTGTCCATCATCGGCTTACTGGTCGAAGTCATCGAAGCAATAAAATTCTGCGGATTATCGAGGTCACCCATTTGGCGGGTCTGGTCCAGACCTCCGTCAAACAACGATCTCATCACGTCTATCTGCAACGTGAACCAACGTTCTGCACCAGTCATTGCGGTCACCGAAAGGTCTGACCAGGTAGCCAGCGCTGACCTTTGCATGTCCATTACCTGCTCTGCCGTATTCATGTCTCGAACTCCATAATCAATCTATGAACGACTCGGAAAAACCTCTTCGCGGAACCCTTGGCAAATGGCCGGATCTCGCCCGCAATCTGATGGCGATCGGGGCGGCGCTTGCCGGAATTGCTGTGGCGAACGGTGCATTTGGAGCTCATGGCCTCAGGGACGTAATTGACCCTCAGGCCATGCAGTTATGGAAGAGTGCTGTTGAGTACCAAATGCACCACGCGCTTGGGATAATCGCGCTCGGGTTATCAGCAGTTGCCATTCCCGAAGAGCGACACCCGGCGATACGTCGGTCAGCCGCCGCCCTGCTAACCGGGCTGGCACTGTTTTGCGGGAGCCTCTATTGCCTTGCGTTGGGTGGCCCGCGCGTGGTGGGAATGATGACCCCGATCGGAGGAGTGGCGCTTCTCGCCGGCTGGCTTCTCTGGGTGACTGCGCTCTGGCGACGTTGACGCCGGCTCTTGCAGGGGAACAACGCGAGGTACAACCGATGAACGGTAAGGACTCAACGCCACTCGGGCCAATTCGCCGTTGACCCAGCATTGACGGGGCTCCTGCAACAGGTTCATACTATGTTGCGAAATTGACGCAGCGTGAATCCGAATCGCTTTATTTGGAAAATGCGTGCACAATTCGATCTCTATTTACCAAAGGACCGTCAGGTCCATGCATCGGAGCGTCCCACTTGGGCAAGAAGCTTTACGTCGGCAACCTTAGCTACAGTACGACCAGCGAGGATCTGCAACAACTATGTTCGGA
>RFVZ01000145.1 GCA_009922405.1 Betaproteobacteria bacterium | reverse complement strand
TTGCGCTTGTAGACCGTCTTGATCCCGGGTGCACGCGATATCAGCTGATACGGGCCAGTTCCATTTGCATTCAGAGAGGCATGACTTTCCTCTTTGTTCTTGAAGTCCTGGGGTTTGGTTACCCGATGCTTTTCGGCCCAGGCCTTATTCAGAATGAAGATCGAATCAAGATGTTGCAGGAAGATCGGGTTAACGGACTGCAGGCTAAATTCAACCGTCAGGTTGTCGACCTTGCGAGGGTCACCGAGCATCGAAGCGTAGGCCGCGATCCCCGAAGTGGGCTCCTTGGCCCGATTGATCGAAAACACGACGTCGTCTGCGCCGAATGGTGCACCGTCATGGAATTTGACGTTTGGACGGAGTTTGAATCGCCAGAGGAGTGGGCTGACCTGTTGCCATTCGGTTGCGAGTGATGGTTTGATCGCCAACGACCGGTCTCGGGTCGTGAGCTTTTCGTAGACCTGACCGTTCATCATGTTGGTCATGGATTCGTTTTGCGAATGTGGATCCATGGTTTGCGGATCGCCCTGCGACGCCCACCGCAAGGTCTGCGCATCCACGGGCGAAAGGGCGAACCCCGCGAATGCGGCCAAGGCCGCGATCAGTCTTTTCGCAATCACCATTTCGGTTCAAACTCCCAAAGTTGCGTCGTCGCTGAGCTGGATGACTTATTAGGGCAATCTAGTCGGAGTCCGCTGCGACGGCAAGCGCGGGGTTTCGTGGAAGATCGTGTTGGACAGGGGAAACAGAAATCGTCTTGGACCCAAAGCGTCTGGTCGACGATGTCAGTCGCGTGTGGGACGAGGATCTGGTTGGGCAGCTGAGCAGCTATGTCGAGATCCCAGCGAAGTCTCCCGCCTTTGACGCCGCGTGGGCACAAACCGGACTACTCGATCTGGTCGTACAACGGGCGGCCGACTGGGTGATCGCGCAGCGCGTGCCGGGCCTGACCCTTGAGATCGTTCGATTGCCTGGTCGGACCCCCGTCTTGTTCTTTGAAGTGCCCTCGACCCGACCGCAAGGGTCGGGAGACCCAACCGTGCTGATGTACGGGCACCTCGATAAGCAGCCCGAGTTCAGCGGATGGCGTTCGGGGCTGGGACCGTGGACGCCCGCATATCTCGATGGATTGTTGTACGGTCGTGGTAGTGCGGATGATGGTTATGCGGTCTATGCGAGCATTACCGCGCTTCAGGCGCTTAAGCGCCAGGGTCTATCACACCCTCGAATCGTTGGCTTGATCGAAACGAGCGAAGAGAGTGGATCGCCTGATTTGTTGCCGACTATCCATGCCCTCGGCGATCGTCTAGGAACGGTTGAACTCGTGGTGTGCCTGGATAGTGGCGCCGGCAATTACGATCAACTGTGGTTGACGACCAGTTTACGTGGCATGGCCACGGGTGTGCTCAAGGTCGAAATCCTGACCGAGGGCGTGCACTCGGGTGACGCATCGGGCTTGGTCCCCTCGAGTTTTCGGATCCTGCGACATGTGCTCGATCGTCTGGAGGACAGTGCCACTGGGCGACTGCTACCGTCTCAGTTCTATTGCGAGATTCCTCCGACCCGCGTCGCGCAGGCTGGGGTGACTGCCGCACTCTTGGGGGACCTGATTTACAAACGTTTTCCGTGGGCGCATCACAATTGCGGCGGGTCGGATCTTGTTTCGTTGCCCACGACGACTGATCCGACGGAAGGGCTTCTGCGCAGGACCTGGATGCCCGCACTGAGCGTGACCGGCGCTGAAGGGTTTCCGGCGCTCGCCGATGCCGGGAATGTGCTGCGACCCTATACGGCCTTCAAACTGAGCCTGCGCTTACCCCCGCTGGTGGAAGCTGGACAAGCCGTTCAGGACCTCAAGCGTTTGCTTGAAGATAACGCGCCTTACCAGGCCCGGGTTACGTTTCAGATCGATGGCGCATCCAGCGGATGGAATGCGCCGGAGACGACGCCGTGGTTCGAGACGGCTTTGAATGCAGCCAGTCTTGCTCAATTTGGTTCGCCCGTCGGACATATCGGGCAGGGCGGGTCGATTCCGCTGATGGCGATGCTGAGCGAGGGCTTCCCAGCAGCGCAGATGATGGTTTGTGGTGTCTTAGGGCCGCAATCCAATGCGCATGGGCCGAATGAATTCCTGCACGTCCCCTACGCCAAGCGTTTGACTGCAGCGGTCGCTCAGGTCATTGCGAGCATGCCTGCTTAGGTTCTGGCTGTCTTCAGCCAGCCCCGAAGGCGTGCAATTGATCGTTGCCGCTTTCAGAATGGATACTGGCATTGAACGATATGATGATCCGGTCGAGTATGCCGTCATAAGGTAGCGCCTGATGCGGGAGCGAGGCCGGAAAGACGACGAGTTGCCCCGGGATTGGTTCAATGTCCACATGGGGTGGCTGCAGATAGGCATTCCCTAAATCAACGTGCGCACCGCCAAGATGGCCGAACGAAGGACCAACAAAGCGCGTGATGCCGTTTGTTGAACCATAGGTCGGGTGCGTTGATCGCACCGTCGTGTCATCGATTTGGACGATGTAAACACCTGACCAGGAGCAATTACCGTGGGTGTGGAGATCATGAAATGCACCCGCACGGCTACATTGGAACCACAGGCCTTCAAGAACGATCCGCATCGACCGACGTGACGGCCCCCAGGCCACCTGATTGGCCAACGTCACCGTGTGTTTGAGGGATTCGACGAAAAACTTCACCAGTTGCTGGCCCTCGTCGATCTGGAGCCGACGCATCAGATCGTCGTCACTTGCGAAGAAGGGTGAATGCGGATCAGCGCCCCGGGCCGCAGATTGGTTCAGGCGGATCGCTTGCAGGGCCCGGGCGAGGACGGCATTGATGCGCTGCGGATCGGGCAAACGGTAGACCCCGATCGGGGTCGGCCAGAGACCGTGAAAACCAGGGTCTAGGGCCATTTGAGTTGGTATCCGGTCTCGCGCTCGAATCGCGCAACGTCCTCCTCAGTGTCGAGGTCAACACGGTAGCGTCGGTTGCTCGTGTTGAATTGCGTTACGAACTCCGGATGATTCGATTGCCATTGTCTACAGCCAATATTCAGATCACTTTCAAGAATCTGCTCGCGCACGCTTTGGGCGAAAATCACCGGGTTGCCGCGTTCGCCATCGACAAGCGGGTAAACAACCTGACTGGTCTCTGGGCGTTTTTTGAAGGCGCCGATCAGATCGGTCATGTCCTGTGCGTTCAACAAGGGTTGATCCGCAAGCGCCACGATCACTGCATCGAGTTTTCCGCCGAGCGCTGCCAAACCAATGCGCTGCGATGAGACCTGGCCCTGATCGGGGTCAGGGTTGTGAACGATCGTGACCGGGAACGTCTGAATCACGGGTTCGATCGCTTTCGCATGATGACCAAGCACGACGACGACCTCATCAACGCCCGCACCGGAAAGCGCAATCAGTTGACGCCGAATCAGTGAGACGCCACCGAGTTCGATCAGGCACTTGGGCCGGTGACCCATTCGTGATCCGCTGCCCGCGGCTAGTAATACCGCGCCAATGACGACGCGACTGTAGAGTCCGCCGCCGCCTTTGAGTAGACAGCCCATTGCTCTAGCTCCCGCAGCAACTGCCGCCGACAAGAGCCGGCACGATCGAAACCGGCTGTCCAACCAACTGTTCAACCGACGGTTCGACCTGAGGTGGAACCTGAGGCGGAACTTGAGGTGCAACCGGCGTTTCGGGAGATCTCGGCGGGAGGAGAGATTGAGCGGGTGGAGTTATCCGCTCGCGCCGCGCTGCAACGACCGCCGCGAGGACCGAGAGTGCGATTTCCTCTGGGGTCTGGGCACCCAGTAGCTGTCCTGCCGGTGCAACGATTGCATCGACGTGATCGACTGCTTCCCCAGATTCTTTGAGCGCTGCTTTGAGCACTTGGGCTTTGCGGGCACTCGCCACAAAAAAGGTCTGGCGACCGGGAAGGCTCAGTGCGAGGCGCAACCCTTGAAGATCGCGTCGGCCTTGGGTCGCGACGACGATAAAACATCCATTCAGGGACGCATGTTGACGGGCGATTCCAGGTGCATCCTCGTCATTGGTTAGCACCCGGTCGGCCGCCGGGAAACGCCCGGGATCGGCCTGGTGGGCAATGACGGTTACCGTCAGGCCAACGCGGGGAGCGAGTTCGCATAACGCAGCGGCCAGGGGGGTGTCCCCGATGATTGTCAGTTGGGTCTGGGCGACGATCGGATCAATAAAGAGTTCCAGGATTCCGCCCGAGTGGCATGTCATACCGAATTCAAGAATGTCTTCGAGCCGGCGTTCTGAATTGACTGCCGTCGTTGACGGTCCGGGTGTTTCGGCGTCGGCCGGGGCAATTCGAATCACCCGTGACCGACCGTCTGCGAGTGCTTCCCGAACCGTGCGCAAGACAGCGGGTTGCGCGCAACCGCCACCAATCCAGCCGTGGATGATGCCATCTGCGGTGACAACGGCTTTGTCACCGGGTCTGGCCGAGGCGGGTGCCTCGACCCGTAAAACGCTCACCAGAGCAAAAGCTTGATCATTTTGTTGCAGACGGTGGGCCGCTTCGAGGACCTGGCGTGCGTTCATCTGAGTGTCCGATTAATCAAAGAAACGTTGTCGCGATCTCGCTCAGATCGCGAAGATTGTTGAGGCGATGAAATGCCTCGATCTGATGGTGCGCGCCGTTCATCGCCGTCGATGCCGGAACCGCAGATCCAGGATAGAACCATACAATACGCGCACCACGCAGCTGGATCGCCCGCAGTTCTTCCTGCAGGCGGTGCGGTTCATCGGCATCGAAGCCATCGGAGAAAATCCATACGCGGCTAGCGCGCCCCAACTGAGCCCGGGCGTGGACCCTGTGAAAGTCCGCCAGGCTGGTCGCTATTCGAGTTCCGCCGCCAAACCCTGCCGTCACTGCGTTGATCTTCTCTTGCACGGTGGCTGAGTCCCGTTCAAGCAGGGGTGTCACCTCAGCCAACCGAGTGTGGAAGACGAAGACCCGCGCATCCAGGGCAAGCACCAGAGCCCTTGCGATTCGAAGAAACAACTGGGCATGGGTCTCCATTGACCGGCTGACATCGACTAGAACAAACACCTTGGGGCGTTCTCGGCGAACCCGGCGCCAGGAGGGTTGCAAGGGTACACCGCCGGTCGCGAGGCTACTGCGCAGGGTGCGTCGAAGATCCAGGCGACGACCTCTCGGATGTGTACGCCAACGTCTCGTTAGCCGACGCATCAGTCGTCGCGCAATGCGTTCGGCCAATGTTTCGAGTTGGCTTAAGTCCTGGGGGAGCCATTGCGTTGCCGATCGATCATGCAAGGGGTCCGTGCGACTGGCGCCGCCGAAGGCTCGATCTGCACCGGCGTCTGTCGCGTCCCCCGTTGCATTGGTTGCATCGTTGATCGCCGTGTCAAGGGATTTTCGTGCGCTCGATGATGGACTTGTGCCCAGTTGATCCTGTAACGATTGCACCACCTGTCGGAGGTCTCTGGAGGGGCGGGCGAGGCCGCTGCTCCGGATGGTTCCACGAACCCGATGAGGATGCCAGTAGCGATCAAATAGCTCGGGCCAGCGTTTCCAGTCTCGAGGACTCTGGCAGGCAATTGCACGCCAGGCGGGACTGACTTGTCGGATTTGCGCCAACGGAAGCGCCAGTGCTGCGAGGACCATTGCCTGCTGCTCCGCGATACCAACCTTCAGTCCATCTGCGCGCAGGAGTTGGGCAAAGCCGGCGATGGCTCCGATCGGGTTGGCCATGGGCCCCATTGCCTCAATCGCCAGAATGACCCGCAACGCCAGCCGTTGTGCCCGCGGCGGTGCCCTCGCGACGCCCGGCGAGGAGCCGGTGGATTTGGCGGGGTTCCATCTGGAAGCGATCTTCACGCGTCTTCAGTAAACATCCTAAGGTTGCCATCAGACCTTCGGGGTCGTCGGGAAGGGCCTTGAATTGCAAACGATGAAGCGCCCGAACCCAGTCAAGGGTCTCAGCAACCCCGGGCGTTTTGCCGAGGTCTTCCCGGCGCAGGCGCTGTACAAATTCGACCGATTGTTCAATCAGGCGACTCTCAGCCTCGGGAAGTGTGGTCCGCACGATGTCAATTTCGCGGGCCAGATTCGGGTAATCGAGCCAGTGATAAAGACAACGCCGACGCAATGCGTCACTGAGCTCCCGCGTGCCGTTGCTGGTCAGGATGACTTGAGGGGCATGGAGCGCCCGCAGGGTTCCGAGCTCTGGGACGGTGATCTGATAGTCGGCCAGGATCTCAAGCAGAAAGGCTTCGAAGGCTTCGTCTGAGCGATCAATCTCATCAATCAGCAAGACGCAGGGCTGTGCGCTGGTGATGGCCTTAAGGAGTGGCCGCTCAAGCAGGTAATCGCGTGAAAAAAGATCGTTCTCGGACAGCGTACGGTCCGAATGTTCGCCCAGCCGTATGGCAAGCAACTGACGACCGTAGTTCCACTCATACGCGGCCTGAGCCAGATCAATGCCTTCGTGACATTGCAAGCGAACGAGTTCTCGTCCCTGCGAAGTCGCCAGCGCGAGTGCCAACGCGGTCTTTCCAACACCGGCGTCCCCTTCGACCAGGAGCGGGCGCTGTAATTCACCCGCCAGCCAGAGTGCGGTGCTGAGGTCCTCGTCGGCGATATAGCCGACGCGGTGAAGACCCTCGCGCAGGGTTCCGGTGAGGGAGATTGCGGGGGTCGTCGGAACCGCTGAGGTCAAGATTTCTTGCCGAACAGACCGGCGAACCACCCCTTGAT
>RFVZ01000144.1 GCA_009922405.1 Betaproteobacteria bacterium | reverse complement strand
TGGCGCTCTACGAAGCGGTCTTTGGGATTATGGAAAGCCTGGTGCCGGAATACCAGATGCAGGGTTTCGTGCGCGAGCGCAGCGGCGCCACCATGCCAGGGATTGCACCCACCAATACCTATCGCTGTCGCGATGGTTTGTACGTCGCAATTGCCGGAAATAGCGACAGCATTTTTCGTCGGTTCATGCAGGCGATCGATCGGCCCGACCTGGCGCACGACCCTGAATTGGCTAACAACGATGGCCGCGCGGCACAGGCGCAGCACCTCGATAACGTGATCTCAGACTGGACCGGTCGGCACGATTTGTCTGAAGTGCTCGCCGTTCTAGAGTCGGCATCGGTGCCCGCTGGACGGATCTACACCGCGGCCGACATCGCCACCGATCCGCACTATGCAGCCCGTGGCATGATCGAACATCACCATCTCCGGGACGGCCAGCCGATCGACCTGCCGGGGATCGTACCAAAACTCAGTGCGACGCCAGGGGCTACCCAATGGCTTGGTCCGACACTGGGCGAGCACACAGCCGAGGTGTTGGCATCGATTGGAATTGACGCCGCGGCGCTTGAACAACTGCGCTCGCAGGGCGTTGTTTGAGGGGCGTTGTTTGACGCCCGTCGTTTAACGCCCGTCCAGGCCTAACTCGACGTCGCTCGCCGGGCCTGCAAAGATTCAAACGAAGATTCAAAGCGCATCACGCCGTCATCAATCCGGCTCCACCGGATCGCCAACAAGTCTGCCAGATAGTTTTGGTAAACCCGCCACGGCCAACGCCGCCCCTGTTTGGGCAAGGCATCAATCGATCGCTGAACATACCCCGACGTGAAACCCAAAAATGGCAGACGCTCTTCACGCGGATTGCCCTCGGGTGAAGCGACCGTAAATTGATGACGGTCCATAAAATTGAGTAAACGGCAAACATAGGACGCCGTTAGGTCCGCCTTGAGGGTCCAGGATGCATTGGTATAGCCGTAGGTCATGACGCAGTTCGGCAAATCCGAGAGCATCATCCCCTTGTAGGTCAGGGCCTTGGACGGATCGAATGCAGCGCCGTCCAAGCTCAACTCGATATCGCCCAGCACGTTGAGCTTGAGTCCAGTCGCCGAGACGATGACATCGGCGGTCAAAACTTCACCGCTAGCCAACTCAATCCCGTTGGCCGACAAACGGGCGATCTGGTCGGTGACCACCGAGGCTCGACCGGATTTGATCTGTTCGAAAAGATCGCCATCTGGCAACGCGCAGACGCGCTGATCCCAGGGGTTATAACGAGGCGTAAAGTGTTTACCGACGTCGAATTCGGGGCCCAAGGCCTTGCTCGCCAGTCCCACCAAGCGCTGCTTGGCACGTTGCGGCCAACGCCTCAGCAAACGATACAAAAACATCCCGACCAACACATTTTTCCAGCGGGTCAAATCGTAGGCTAAGGATCTAGGCAGATTGCGGTAAAGCCACAACGCAGCCGCGTCGTCCGAAGGCCTTGCAACCATGTACGTGGGCGAGCGCTGGAGCATCGTGACATGGGCCGCCTTTTTAGCCATCGCCGGAACCAAAGTTGCCGCCGTGGCCCCGCTCCCGATTACCACGACTTGCTTGCCTGCATAGTCCAGATCAGCGGGCCAGAACTGAGGATAGACCAGTGTCCCCTTAAACGAATCCTGGTCTGGAAAGGCCGGGTGATGACCTTCTGCGTAGCTGTAATAGCCACAGCACAGATAGAGAAACCGCGTGCGGAACTGACTCCGCTCACCGGTTTTGATCGTCTCGACGTCGAGCGTCCAGGCGGCCTCTTCTGTTGACCAACGGGCCTGCCTGACCGCTTGTCCGAACTGTATCTGGGAGGTGATGTCGGCCTCGTCGGCCGCCTCCCGAAGGTAGCGCAGAATCGTTGCGCCATCGGCGATTGCTTTGCTCTCTGTCCAGGGCTTGAACGCATACCCAAGGGTGTACATGTCCGAGTCCGATCGGACGCCCGGATACCGAAACAAATCCCAAGTGCCTCCCAAGTCGTCGCGCGCTTCCAAAATTGCCCAGCGTTTGCTGGGGCAACGCGCCTGCAAATGGCGGGCGGCACCAATACCGGACAAACCGGCGCCAATAATCAGGACGTCGAGCATCGTAAACTCGACCGTGCCGCCTCGAGTGCGTCCATTCCCTGGGTTCGATCCGGGACCAAAACTCGCATTAAAAGAAGTACCTTCTTACTCGGAGCAACGATCGCCTTCGGCTGGTCTGCGGTCGTGCTGATTCGTAATTCGACCGGCAGTTGCCCCGCCTCTCGATCATTCAGTACAAAAAAATTATCGCTGTTACTTGAATAAAGTGCGATTGACCAGTAGGTCGATAGCTTGGGATCCGCCCGAACGATCACCGGCCCTCGCTCGAGGTCCAGTACACACAAGCCATACAAGAGGTCTGGATTTGGCATCACGACACGGCGCGATGTGGCGTCAGCCAGCGGCGGAAGAACCGGAGACTGCATTCTGTTGGCACTACTCCCAGCCTGACCCAATGAATCCAACAGCTTCCACATCATGACCCGAGGTACTGCCCAAACCACGCTGAAATGAACTGCGGCCGCGATCGCGAGCACGCCCAAAATTCGCAGGGCAATCGGTCGGATCAACATGCGCCAACTCGTTTGATCGTCGGCGCGATCAACCCACGTGGATCTTGTTGCAGTGCCGCCAGCGGATGGTAGAGACGCAGAGTAAGTTCCAACCCGCGATCTCCCGGGGTGGGTAACCAGGCAAAAGCGGCGTCACTCGGTTTCGTGGGCCCGGTCAGGACATGAAATTCACCGCGCTGATCCAGTTGGGCGGTAGCACCGTTCAAACTAAAACGATTCTGCGGGGCCTCAAACAAAAAATGATCGTCCGCATACGCCGTGAGGCTCCACCATCGAGCGGTCGGGGCCAGGCCGTCAATCCGGTACTGACAATGCGAGCGCAGTGACTGACCTGTGCTGTCGGTACGCGCGACGTAATAGATCGTCTCGTCACGCCCCAGCGCGAGCAAACCCACGACTGCAACCCGAGCTCGCGTGTACGAATCTGCGTTCGGGCTACCCGCGAGCAGGCTCGTTTCCCAGGGGCCCATCTTGACCAACGATCGCGCGGCTCCACCGTTTCGGATGGCCCACCAGGCCGTCCCCACCCCTAGAACGACTCCAAGCAGAACCACCCAGAGCAACGGAAAAATCCGCTTGGTCAAGCCCGCGCCATTAATACTAGGGTTTACGCTCATCTCGAACCAAACACAAAAAAGCGGATGCACGGGGTTGACGCCCTAAGATAGAGCACCGCTCCGACGCCAAGCCAACACTCATTTTGCTGCAGTCACAATTTTCTCAATTTCGCGAGGCTGCGCGCCGGGAACCTTATCCGGAGCTTGCCACGCGCCTGCGCTGGATTGGGGCCATCAACGACCTCCTTGTGCAGCATGGCGAGGCCTATACAAAAGCCATTTCGCAAGATTTTGGGCATCGCTCGACCCACGAAACCTGGATGGCCGACATCATGCCGTTGCGGGATTCCGTGCGTCACATCCAACGCCATCTGGCGACCTGGATGCGAACCCAAACGGTCCCGACGAGTCTCACTTTTCAGCCGGGTCGTTGCCTGATCATGCCGCAGCCCCAAGGCGTGGTCGGCGTCATCAGCCCATGGAACTACCCGCTCAATCTCGCGCTTGAACCGACTCTCGAAGCACTTGCCGCCGGCAACCGCGTGATGATCAAACCGAGCGAACTGACGCCCCGGTTCTCTGAATTGCTCGCGCAGACCGTGGCTGAGGCATTCCCGCCCGATGTACTCCGTGTCGTGACCGGAGGCGTTGAATTGGCGCAAGAATTCGCGGCGCTGCCCTGGGACCATTTGTTCTTTACCGGGTCAACTCGCGTCGGACGTGAAGTCGCCAGAACCGCCTCCGCTAACCTCACCCCAGTGACGCTGGAGTTGGGCGGTAAATCGCCAACGATTGTTTCTGCAAGCGCGGACCTCGAAAGGGCTGCGGCCAGTCTGGTCATGGCCAAAGCACTCAACGCAGGTCAAACCTGTATCGCGCCGGACTATGTGCTGGTTCACGAGAATCACCGAACTGCGTTCGCGCAGGCCTTCAGTCAGGCACTCCAAAAACAGTATCCCGAGCTCGGTGACACACCCGATTACTCTTCGCTCGTCAGCGATCGGCATTTTGATCGACAGCTGGAACTGCTTGAGGACGCGCGCGACCAAGGCGCTAGCATCCTAACCCCGGACTGGGCCCCCAAGCTGCCAGATCGGAGTCGACGTCGCCTCCCGCCGACACTGGTTATTAACGCGACAGCCGCCATGCGGGTGATGCAGGAAGAGATTTTCGGGCCGCTGTTGCCAGTTCTTTTCTACGAGAAACTCGATACCGCTTTCGAAATCATCGGCCAGCACGATCGACCCCTCGCGTTGTATTGGTTTGGTCAAAGCGCCGCGGAAGAGCGACGCATTCTTCATGAGACCATTGCAGGCGGCGTAACGATCAATGACTGCATCCTACACATTGCGCAAACCAATTTGCCGTTCGGCGGCGTTGGGGCCAGTGGCTACGGGAGCTATCACGGAGAATGGGGCTTCAAAAATTTCTCCAAGCTCAAACCCATCTTCAGGCAGTCCCCCTGGTCGGGAGCCCACCTGATGCGGGCCCCGTACGGCAAGATGTTTGACTGGCTCGCGCGCGCCATGGGCGGGAGAGGTCAAAGTAGCCCATAATTCGAAAAACTTAGTTTCGACACTTCGAGTGCCAATACTTACTGGCTCAACCCAAATTAACCACTAGAACGACCCACAAGGACACAACCCGATGACAGCCAAGTACGAAGCCCACGGCACCGTCGCCGTGATCACCCTGCAAAACCCGCCCGTCAATGGTCTGGGTTTCGCAACCCGACGGGATATCGCGCACGGAATCGAGCAGGCGCAGGCTGACCCGGCGATTACCGCGATCGTGATCACAGGTGCAGGCAAGGCGTTTTCGGGCGGCGCCGACATTAAAGAGTTTGGTTCACCGATGGCGATCGCGGAGCCTAACCTGGGCACTTTGATCGGTATCTGCGAAGCGGCCACCAAGCCCATCGTGGCTGCGATCCATACGGTCTGCATGGGCGGCGGGCTCGAACTCGCCATGGGCTGTCACTATCGGGTCACCGCGCCTGGAACCAGCGTTGCGCTGCCCGAAGTGAAGTTGGGCCTACTGCCTGGCGCGGGCGGCACGCAACGCCTGCCACGCGTCCTCGGGGTCGAGACAGCGCTCAACATCATCGTGAGTGGCGATCCTGTAAAAAGCGAGGTGCTCGCGAGTTTGCCCGGACAGAAGCTGTTCGACCGCGTGATCACGGGAGACCTGATGGAAGGTGCGATTGCCTTCGCGCACGAAATTTCGGCAGCCCGGCCGCTCCCCCTGGTTCGTAATCTGAAATGTACTCATCCCAATGCGGATGCTTATTTTCAGTTCACGCGGAATACCGTCGGCGCGATGTCGAAGAATTTCCCGGCTCCCTTGCGTTGCATCGATGCCGTTGCCGCGTCGACCAACCAGAAGATCGACGCAGGTCTTGCCTTCGAGCGCAAACTGTTTATCGAACTGATGCAAACGCCAGAGAGCAAGGCGCTGCGCCACGCCTTCTTTGCCGAGCGGGCGACCAGCAAAATCCCCGATGTCCCCGACGACACCGCGGTCCGCCCCGTCAACAAAGTGGCAGTCATCGGCGCAGGCACCATGGGCGGTGGCATCACGATGAATTTCCTCAACGCAGGAATTCCGGTCGTGATGCTCGAGACCAAGCAAGAGGCTCTTGATCGTGGCGTCGCGACGATGCGTAAGAACTACGAAGCTCAGGTCGCGAAGGGCAAGCTGGCGCAAACCAAATACGAAGAGCGGATGGCCCTTCTGTCGACCACGCTTAACTACTCGGATCTGGGCAACAGCGACCTCGTGATCGAGGCGGTCTTTGAGGAACTCGAGGTCAAGAAAGCCGTCTTCGAGCAACTCGACGCCGTGATGAAACCCGGTGCCATCTTGGCGTCGAACACGTCGACGCTCGACGTCAACAAGATCGCGCATTTCACCAAACGTCCGCAGGATGTCGTGGGGATGCATTTCTTCAGCCCCGCGAACGTCATGAAGCTCCTCGAAGTCGTTCGTGGCGCCGATACGGCCAAGGATGTCTTGGCCACGGTCATGCAGATCGGCAAGAAGATCAAAAAGACCTGCGTGGTCTCAGGGGTCTGCGACGGCTTTATTGGTAACCGCATGATTGAGCAATACAGCCGTCAGGCGGGCATGCTGCTCGATGAGGGATGCACCCCGTCACAGGTCGACAAGGCGATTGAGAAGTTTGGCTTTGCGATGGGTCCGTTCCGCATGGGCGACCTCGCAGGTAACGACATCGGCTGGGCGATCCGCAAGCGCCGCGCGGTTGAACGGCCCAATATGCGCTACAGCCTGACCGCGGACCGGCTCTGCGAAATGGGCCGTTTTGGTCAGAAAACAAGCGCCGGCTGGTATGACTACAAGCCGGGTAAACGCGACGCAATCCCATCGGCATTGGTCGAGCAGATGATTGTGGATTATCGGACGAGCATCGGCCGCACCCCCCGCAAGGTCAGCGACGAAGAGATTGTCCAGCGTCTGGTTTTCGCCCTCGTCAACGAGGCGGCCAAGATTCTTGAGGAAGGCATCTCGAGCCGCGCGAGCGACATCGACATGGTGTACCTGACGGGCTACGGGTTCCCTCTCCATCGGGGCG
>RFVZ01000143.1 GCA_009922405.1 Betaproteobacteria bacterium | reverse complement strand
AACTCGGCGGCCACAAACTTGTCACCGCGCTTGAGCGCCTCTTTTTCGGACAGATTGAGGAGATTGACCGTGTCCCGGCCAATCTGAAGCTCAGCACCAGCACCAGAGACTTTAGGCAGCCGGTCGATTGCCGCTGAGAGCAAGCGCTCGAGCGCGGGCACCCTGACGCCGGCCCGCTCCAAGAGCGAACGACCTGCCCCATCGCCTTGAGAGGCAATTGCGGCAAGCAGATGGACTGGTTCGAGGTACTGATTGTCAGCGGCCAGCGCCAGACTCTGCGCATCTGCGATGGCTTGCTGAAACTGGGTCGTGAGCTTATCGATGCGCATGAGGTGGCCCCCCGTGAGAGTGATCTAGCCAGTGAAAACGATTTTCCTGGCAACACTCGTGAAATAGGGCCATTCGGCGCTATTTCAAGGCCGCCTGATCCCAACGAGAGGCTGCGTGATCATCGGCCGCACGGGCATCGACCCATCGCGTGCCGTCGGGCGTTTGTTCCTTCTTCCAGAACGGTGCGCGCGTTTTCAGCCAATCCATGACGAATTCACAGGCGGCAAAGGATTCGCCCCGATGTGCCGACAACACAACCACCAGCACGATCGGGTCGGGTGGCCGCATCGTTCCAACCCGATGAATCACGAGCACATCAAGAATGTTCCACCGTTCATGCGCTTCGCTGACAATCGCTTCGAGGGCAGCCTCGGTCATGCCGGGGTAGTGCTCGAGCGTGAGCGTGCTGACGGCGGTGCCCTCGTGAAGGTCGCGCACCGTGCCAATGAAACTCACGATTGCGCCAACGTCGGTTCGTGCTCCCCGCAAGGCGTTGACCTCAGCGCCCGCATCAAACGCCTCAGTCTGGATACGGACGGCCACCGGCTCAGCCCCCGGTGACGGGCGGGAAAAAAGCGACCTCGGCATCCGGCGTTAATTCGGTGTCGGGCGCGGCCATTCGCTGAGCCACTGCCGCACGGACGCTGCGTCCTTGCGCGAGAGCGCTCTCCCATGCGCCGCCTCGCACACGAAGCCAGTCGCGCAAATCGCCCACGGTCTTGACTTGCGATGGGATTTCAACGACCTCGCGATCGAGGCCGAGTGCTTCGCGCAGACTTGCAAAGTAGAGGATCGTCAGTTTCATCGTCAACCACCCTAGTGCAGTAGGGCATCAAAGGGCAGGAACCGCACGCGGTCCCCGTGCGCAATGGCTTGCCCGGCAGGACAATCAACCAGGCCATCACTGATCACGGCGGAGGTGAGGACAGCAGGACCCTGATTAGGAAATAACACCAGACCGCCCTCAGCATCAATCGATGCGCGCAAAAACTCACGGCGGCGATCGGGCCGCGGCCAATCAAAATGGGCCTCCATCACCAGCGACCGCGGTGTCACGTCAGCCACCCCTTGCAGACGCAAGATCAGGGGCCGAACGGCGATCAAAAAGGTAACCAAACTGGAAACCGGATTTCCTGGCAAGCCGATGAAATGCGCGCTGCCATGGCCGTCCGGGCGGCGCACGGCGCCAAACGCCAGGGGCTTGCCGGGCTTCATGGCGACCTGCCACAGAGCGAGCTTGCCCTCGGCCTGGACCGCGGGTTTGACATGGTCTTCTTCGCCGACCGACATGCCACCCGAACTCACAATCAGATCCGCGCGGCGCGCGGCCTCGCGCAAGGTGGCCCGGGTCGCGTCGAGTACGTCGGGAATCAAACCCAGATCGTCCACCTCACAACCCAGGTTGCGCATCAGGTTGATCAAGACAAACCGGTTGGACTCATAGATCGCACCGGGGGCCAAGGGTTGCCCCGGCGCCACCAGCTCGTCACCGGTGAAAAAACAGGCAACGCGCAAACGGCGGCGCACCGACAATGTCGAAGCGCCAACGGAGGCGGCCAGACCCGTGGCCTGGGGCGTCAACCGTGAGCCACCAGGCAGGATCACCGAGCCCTCACGGATATCGTCCCCAGTACGTCGAATCCATTGCCCCGCGGTTGGAATATCCGGAAATGAAACACCTTCGGTTGATTCGACGGCGTCTTCCTGCATCACTACGGCATCGGCCCCATCGGGCAGGTCGGCGCCGGTAAAAATCCGCGCGACCGTGCTGGGTTCGAGCGGCTGAGCGGGTTGACCTGCGGGAATGCGCTGCGAAATTGGAAAAACCCTAGGCGCTGAATTCGGAAGGTGCGCCTCGGTCAAATCACTGAGCCGGATCGCCCAGCCGTCACGCTCGGACTTGTCCGTTGCAGGCACATTGATCGAGGAGACCAGTGACTCGGCGAGGACCCGGCCAGCGGCATCGAGCGTCGAGACCCACTCGGTTTCAGCCACCGGTGTCGCGGCCTCCAGCAAATGGGTGAGCGCGTCGTCAAGCGACATCAAGGGCGCGGGACGATTCATCCGCCGCAACGTTGAACGATCAGTGCCTTCAGTTGCGCCAGATCGGCGGGCATACGCACATAGCGCTGGGCCCGGCTCTCAATACCGACATGCGCTGCCGGGCGAGCAGGCTCTGCGCCCAAGGCTTCGATCATGGTCTGCGCAAATTTTGCTGGCTGCGCGGTCTCAAGGACCACCATCGGAACACCGGCTTCACGCCAGCGTTCAGCGATGTTGAGCCCATCGGCAGTATGCGGGTCCACCGCGACCCCATAGCGAGTAAATGCCGATCGAATCGTCGCAAGGCGCTCGGCATGGCTACTACGACCAGATACGAATCCGAACTCGGTGGCTGCGCGTGCAAAGGCAGCAGTTCCACCCAGATCAAATTGTCCGGTCTGATCCAAGCTGCGCCAAAGCTCGGCCACCTTCGCGCCGTCCCCATCAAAGAGGTCAAACACAAAGCGCTCAAAGTTGGACGCTTTGGAAATATCCATCGATGGGCTCGAGGTCTGCCAGGTGCGGGCGGCGGAGCGGGGCGCATAACGGCCCGTCCGGAAGAATTCGTCCAGCACATCGTTCTCGTTGGTCGCCACGATGAGGCGCGACATTGGCACCCCCATGCGGCGAGCGATGTGCCCGGCAAGCA
This sequence comes from Betaproteobacteria bacterium, assembly GCA_009922405.1. Classification (GTDB taxonomy): domain Bacteria; phylum Pseudomonadota; class Gammaproteobacteria; order Burkholderiales; family Burkholderiaceae_E; genus RFPW01. The sequence goes on along the minus strand of RFVZ01000143.1, from coordinate 3,833 downwards.
CGTTGCCGAAATTGCCCGAGGGCACGGCGAACGAAACCGGCCCCGGCACAGCCAGCCCGTCGGTGGCCCGTAACCAACCGTGAACGTAATAGACGACCTGTGCTACTACACGGGCCCAGTTGATCGAATTGACGGTGCCAATCGACCAGCGCGCCTTGAATGGCGCATCGTTGGAGACCGCTTTCACCAAATCCTGAGAGGTGTCGAACACCCCATCAACGGCCACGTTGACGATGTTGTCATCAAGCAGCGAAAACATCTGGGCCGTCTGAAACGGACTCATCCGGCCAGCCGGCGAAAGCATGACAACCCGGACGCCTCGTTTACCCCGCATTGCGTATTCGGCGGCGCTACCGGTATCGCCACTGGTCGCCCCCACTATGTTCAACACCTGACCACGCTCGGTCAGCACCCATTCAAACAGGTTGCCCAGCAACTGCATCGCCATGTCTTTGAAGGCGAGCGTGGGTCCTTCCGAAAGCTTGAGCAAATGCAGACCCGGCTCGAGTGTGGCGAGCGGTGCAATCGCCGGCGACCCAAAGGCCTCGGCCGTATAACTGCGATCGATCAACGACTGCAATGTGTGCAGCGGGATATCCGTTGCAAATCGTTGCAACACTTCAAAGGCAAGCGACGCGTAGGACAGCGAGCGCCAGCTATTTAAGGTTTCAGAATCAACCGTCGGAATACGTTCGGGCATTGCCAGCCCGCCGTCAGCGGCAAGCCCACCGAGCAGGATGTCGGTGAAATCTGCGCTCAGTGCATCCCCAACGACCGCTCCGCCGCGGGTAGAGAGGTAACGCATCAGCTGAGATCTTCCATGCGCAGGCGCACAACGGGGCCCAACACGGTGGGTAAGGCCTCGATGGCCGCAATCGCCTCGTCGATATCGCGCTCAAGCGCCCGATGGGTCAACAACACGACGTCGGTCGAGGTCTGACCGGCGCCCGGCTCCGGCTGTAATACCGACCCAATCGAGATCCGCCGCTGAGCGACAATCCGCGTCACATCAGCCAACACCCCAGGCTGATCGGCCACGGCCATGCGCAGGTAGTACCCGCTCTCGATCTCATTGATCGGCAACACGGGAAGGTCCGACAGCGCATCAGGTTGGAAGGCCAGGTGAGGAACCCGATGATCCGGGTCGGCCGTCAGGGTTCGGGTGACGTCGACGAGGTCGGCCACCACGGCGCTAGCGGTCGGCTCGGCACCAGCGCCTTTACCATAAAACATGGTATGGCCGACTGCATCGCCATGGACCCAGACAGCATTCATTGCGCCCTCAACGCTGGCGAGTAGCCGGCTCGAGGGAATCAAGGTCGGGTGGACCCGCAATTCGAACCCTAGCGGCAGGCCGTTGCGCTCACGCCGCCGCGCAATGCCGAGCAGCTTGATCCGGTAGCCCAGTTGTTCTGCAAACCGAATATCTTTCGCGTCGAGATGACGAATCCCCTCGATATGCGCGGACTCGAAACGCATCGGCGTGCCGAACGCAATCGCCGCCATGATGGTTGCCTTGTGGGCGGCATCAATGCCGTCGATATCAAAGGTGGGGTCCGCCTCGGCGTAACCGAGTTGCTGGGCTTGCGCGAGGACCTCTGCGAACGGCAAACCGCGCGAACGCATCTCCGACAAAATGAAATTTGTGGTGCCGTTGATGATCCCGGCGATCCACTCGATCCGGTTCGCGGCCAAGCCTTCACGCAAGGCCTTGATGATCGGAATACCACCCGCTACGGCGGCCTCAAATGCAACCATCACGCCACGCTCGTGAGCCGCGGCAAAGATGGCATTGCCATGCACTGCAAGCAGCGCTTTGTTGGCCGTCACCACATGTTTACCGGCGGCAATGGAGCGCATCACCAAGGTGCGCGCAACGTCATAACCACCAATGAGCTCGACAACAACGTCGATATCGGGGGAATCCACAATAGCGCTAGCATCGGTCGTCACTTCAGCACGACCATCCGCGACCCGAGCGGCTCGATCAAAGTCGAGGTCTGCAATTCGAACGATCTGAATGGCGCGCCCGGCTCGCCGCGCGATCTCATCGGCATTGCGGGCCAGCACGGCGAAGGTGCCGGCGCCAACGGTACCAGCCCCGAGCAGACCAACGCGCACCGTCATGCTGCCGCCCGAGGAATCAGACCATCGCGACGGAACATGTCGCGCACGCCGCGAACGGCTTGACGCGTGCGCTGCTCGTTTTCAATCAGTGCAAACCGAACGTACGAATCGCCCAGTTCGCCAAAACCGATGCCGGGCGATACGGCGACCTTGGCGTCGGCCAGCAACTTGCGTGCGAACTCGAGTGAGCCGGCCGCGCGGTAAGGCTCTGGGATCAGGGCCCAGATGTACATCGACGCGCGCGGCAAATCGACCTGCCACCCCGCCTCAATCAAACCGCGGGCGAGAACATCCCGACGATTCTGGTATTGCAAACGGATCTCTTCAACGCAATCCTGCGGACCATCAAGAGCGGCAATCGCCGCAACCTGGATCGGCGTGAAAGTGCCGTAGTCGTGATAACTCTTGATACGGGCAAGCGCGGACACAAGACGCTGATTGCCGACCATAAAGCCGATGCGCCAGCCCGCCATGTTGTAGCTCTTGGACATGGTGAAGAACTCCACCGCGACATCGCGTGCACCCGGCACCTCCATGATCGAGGGCGCCCGGAATCCATCGAACGTAATGTCGGCGTAAGCGAGATCGTGGACGACCAAAATGTCGTGTTCGCGCGCAAGCGCCACGATGCGCTCAAAAAAGGATAGCTCGACGCAGATCGCGGTCGGATTACTGGGGAAGCCCAGAATCATCATCTTGGGCTTTTTGCCCTCGGTCGCGAGATCAGCGATCGCGTGCTCGATCCCGGCGATGAAATCAACCCCGGGCTCCATCGGAACCGAACGGATATCGGCACCCGCGATCACAGCGCCATAAATATGAATCGGATAACTGGGGTTGGGCACCAAAACGACATCGCCCCGATCCAGCGTCGCAAGCATCAAATGGGCAAGGCCTTCTTTAGAGCCAATCGTGACGATGGCCTCAGACTCTTGATCGATCTCAACATTGAAACGACGACCGTACCAGTCGCTGATGGCTTTGCGTAAGCGCGGAATGCCCTTGGACACCGAATATCCATGGGTATCGGGACGCTTGGAAGCTTCGACCAGCTTGTCAACGATGTGCTGAGGGGTTTCGCCGTCAGGGTTGCCCATGCTCATGTCGATGATGTCTTCGCCACGACGACGCGCAGCCATCTTGAGCTCGGCGGTGATATTGAAGACGTAGGGCGGCAGACGCGCGATACGCGTAAATTCGCGTTCCGACATAGCTTTAGATACCGAGTTTGGTGCGCAACATCCGATAATGTAGCAATTATCGATGGAGTTGCCGTGAAGTTGCATGTGGAAGGGGCCGGCATCGGCTCCAGAATTACCGCCTATGGCGAAGACTGGATTGAGGTCGACCGGGTGCGCCATCAGGGCGCTCTCGCCCTGATGCCAGAACAGGGCGTCATGCCTTGGCCCGAAGCGCAGTTTGAGGCACTGACCAGCGCGCATTTCGATGGCCTGATCGAGTTGCAGCCTGATGTTGTGCTGCTGGGCACCGGAGCCCGCCTGAAGTTCCCACACCCGAGGCTGGTCGCAGGTCTAGCCGCCGTTCGGGTGGGTGTTGAAGCCATGGATACGGCAGCCGCTTGTCGCACCTACAACGTACTCGCTGGCGAAGGTCGGCGGGTGATTGCCGTATTTTTACCGACGGTCCTCGTCCCTTAATCGTCCGTTAATAGGCTTGTGATAATGTCAAAGAGTGAGCAAATCGAA
>RFVZ01000142.1 GCA_009922405.1 Betaproteobacteria bacterium | reverse complement strand
GGATTCGAACCAGCGTAGGCGCAAGGCCAACAGATTTACAGTCTGCCCCCTTTAACCACTCGGGCACCCCTCCACGGGAAGCCGGCCATTATTCGCGCGCCCGACGTGGTTGTCAAACCGAGCGGTGCCCCGCGAGCAACCCGGGATACTGCGAATGGATCAGGCAAGTGCTGGTTAGTGGCCGATTAGGGGCTGATTAGCAACCGATTAGCGAGCAGCGACTCTCGTGAGACGAGTCGCTAGCGCGCAGGCTCGCCCCCCTGCGAAGGGCGCGACGGCAATTCCGATTGGGGGGCGGGTCCCGGCCGAGTTTCGCGGCGTTGCTCCGGGCGCTGATCTTTCCTGTGCCGCGCGTGCACCGCGTGCAGTTCGTTGGCGGTCACTTTGCCGTCGTGATCCGCGTCCGCCTGATCGAAGAGTGCGACGTGGCGCAGATGCTCCGCCTCCAGCTCGGCCCGACTGATTGCCCCATCGCGGTCGGTATCCAGTCGACCCAGCATCCAGCCCATTATCGGATGACGAAAGCTCTGCCCCTGTCCATGCCGATGACCATGTCCGGGGCCATGCCAGCCCGGACGATGGTGATCCATCGGACCAGGCGCTCGCTGGAATTCGATGACGCTGTCGGACTCGGGTTCGAGCCGGCTTTCAGTTCGAGCAACGGTTCGAACTTCGGATGTTTGGGCGCCAGCCCCCGTTGCCAACAGCAATCCGCCCGTAATCACGATAAAAATCGCCCGACCAAACGCCAGATTCTTCGAATTTCGGACCGTTATTGGATTGATCGTTGGATGGTGTGGGATTAATTTGAGAGTCATGATTTGGTTGCCTCCAGAAAACGAGTCGTGAAGGTGCGTCAGGTAAGTGGGTCCCGCCGGGTTTTGAAGATTTGAGAGAAGTCATCACACCCTTTTCGCACGCTCGGTGCACGCCGTTTTACCCGGGCAAACACTTTTTACATGTACTTACAAGGATTTGAAGGTTTTTGTTAGGCCGCAAGGTGTCGGCGTTCGCCTCCATGCATCTGCTATCGTCCAAAGAAATAAGGCCAGCATTTTGCTGGCCCACACTCGCGAGCAAGGCAAGACATGGCAACCCAAGCAGATGGCCCCGGTTTGAGTTCGATGTTCGACGCCCTCGAGATGATGCGCAAGACCTGGTCCGGAATGAACGTTCCTTCTTCGCTTCAACCCACGATGGACATCGGCGAAATTGACCGTCGGATTGCGGACCTTCGGGTCGTCGAGCAGTGGTTGCAGTTGAACCAGACCATGTTGCAGACGACGATCCAGACGCTGGAAATCCAACGCAATACTGTGGCGGCTTTTCAGGCATTCACCAAAGCCGGGGCAATGGTTGCAAATCCGCCGGCGCCCAATCCACCGGCCAGCCCACCGGCCAGCCCACCGGCCAGCCCACCGTTCAACCCACTGACTAACCAACCAATCAGGCCATCGGCGAACCCGAGCCCCAATCTCGGGCCAGTGGCGGGTATGCCACCAGGGTCGTCAATCGCGGCGGCCCAAGCGGCGCTTTGGTGGGACTTTCTGCAGCAACCTTTTCGCCAGATGACGCAGGCGGCTCAACCGGCCCCCACCACCAAGTCACCCCATCACCCAACCGGGCCTTCAAGCGCGAACGAGGACGCCGAATTGGGCCGCAGCGCTACCACGCCATCGTCCCCGAACCAGGCAGTCGATGGCGGTGAGACCCTAAAAAACGGTCGCGCCAACTCAACGAGGGGGTCCCGGAGCTGACTCGGGCTTTGGGCCCGCCTGACGGGAAACAATGCTGGAATTGAGCGCGGTTACTTCGGGCCTCCGGCCTGCGGAATTTCCCGGGCTTGACCGACCGCGAATTAACGCCACAGAATTACTGGCCTACAGACCATTTGATCCAACCCTTGGTTTTTTGGCGGCAACGGAATACCCGCGGCCGCAATCGGGTCTTGGGATCTTTGATAGGTTTATGTTTTCCCGCAGACCAAATTAAGTCACAGCGTCTTATCAGTCGTCCGGACACCTGCTGGCGGGGTCCGTGCGTCACGGTTCCGATCCGACCGAGACTGCTTTTCCCTGCCGATTAACGGAGTTTCCGAGATGAATGCGCCTGAAAAATTCCAACTGCCCGACGTCCAGTCGAACGCCGACACCCGACAACTCGCCATCCAGCGTGTTGGAATCCGTGGCGTCCGACACCCTCTGATGATCGCGACAGCAGTTGGGCCACAGCCTTCCGTCGCCATGATTGAAATGACCGTCGGATTGTCTGCGGAGGTCAAGGGAACCCATATGTCTCGGTTCCTCGAAGTCCTAGACGCCCACAAGACCCCGGTCGACCCCCTGGAACTAGCTTCGATGCTGGAGGTTATGCTGGCTCGACTCGAGGCCGACAGCGGCGACATCATTCTTCAGTTCCCCCTCTTCGTGCGCAAGGCGGCCCCCGTGTCGGGCGTGGAGAGCCTGCTTGACCATGACGTGACGCTGACGGCGCGGCGAGCTGGGGGAGTGACCCGAGTGACTTTGCGCGTGGTGGTACCGGTCACGAGTCTTTGCCCTTGTTCGAAAAAGATTTCCGACTATGGCGCCCACAACCAGCGTTCGCACGTCACGATCGAAGCTCGCCTGGTCCCCGGCTCAACTCTGGCGGTCGAAAGTTTGATCCGGATCGCGGAACAGGCAGCCTCCTGTGAACTTTGGGGCTTGCTCAAGCGCCCTGACGAGAAATACGTCACCGAACGCGCCTACGACAACCCTAAATTCGTCGAAGATCTGGTTCGTGACGTTGCGCTCGCTCTCGACGCGATCGAGGTGATCGAAGCCTGGGCGGTAGACAGCGAAAACTTCGAGTCAATCCACAATCACTCGGCCTACGCACGGATTGAACACGACAAGACCGGACCCCGGGCTGCTGCGTGATCTTGCGTGCGGACCGCGCCAGGCCAAGGGTTGCGATCGTCGGAGCCGGAATTACCGGCCTCGGCGCTGCACACCGGCTTGCACCCAGTTGCGAGGTCGTGCTTTACGACGCCGCGGATGTGGCTGGCGGGCATGCCCACAGCGTCGATGTCACCCTGAAAGGCATCACCCACCCGGTCGATGTCGGCTTCTTGGTCTTCAATCACCGGACCTACCCCCGATTGCTCGCGCTGTTTGACGACCTGAAAGTCAAGACCGCGCCGTCCAACATGAGCTTTGCCGTCTCGATCGGCCCAAACGATCTGGAGTGGTGCGGCAAAGACGATCTGCGAGCGGTTTTCGCCCAGCCCGCCAACCTGGTCCGCCCACGTTTTTGGACCATGCTCTTTGACATGCTGCGCTTTAACCGGGAGGCGACCGCGCTCGCGCGCGCGCCTGCCGCGGCGTCGCGGGCACTGACGCTTGAGGACCTCTTGCGACGGGGCAACTACAGTCAAGCCCTGCGCGATGATTACTTGCTCCCGATGGCCGGTGCGATCTGGTCTTGCCCAGTGGAGACGATTTTAGGATTTCCGGCAGTCAGCTTCGCCCGCTTTTGTGACAACCACGGTCTCCTGCAGATTTTCGACCGACCGCAGTGGTACACGGTGGCGGGCGGGTCTCGTCAGTATGTCGACGCTGTCCTAAAGCGCTTGCGCGCACAGGGTGGCCAAGTCCACTTGAGCAGTCGCGTCACCCGAGTCAGTCGAGCGGAAAATAAGGTCTGGATCACGGCACAAACCAAAGCGTCGGGGGCCGAAGCGGAGGCATTCGACGCCGTGTTGATGGCCTCCCATGCCGGGCAATCCCTCGCGACACTTGAGCACCCGACCCCGGCGGAGTCCCGGATTCTCGGTGCGCTGCGCACTCAGTCAAACCGGGCCATCCTGCACACCGACCCGGCACTCATGCCACGGCGCAGAAGGGCTTGGGGGGCTTGGAATTACCTGACGCACCGCGGCCAGCATTCGCGCGATGCCAAGCCCGGCTCGAAAGGAGCCGCTTCGGCCCACGCGTCGGTATCCGTCTCGTACTGGCTCCAGGAACTCCAGCCGCTCCCCTTCAAACAGCCCCTGTTTGTGAGCCTGAATCCATTAACCGAGCCCGTACCATCGAGCGTTTTGGGCCGTTTTGACTTCGCCCACCCGGTCTTTGATCTGGAGGCACTCGCGGCACAAGAAGCGTTGCCGACCATTCAAGGGAAGAACCGAATTTGGTTCGCGGGCGCTTGGGCAGCCTACGGATTCCATGAAGACGGCCTGAGAGCCGGCCAGGAAGCGGCCGACGCGATTCTGGTGCAGCTTGGTCGCCAAGATCAAGAAGACAGTGCGTCCTACGGAGCGGAGCGGGTGCGTCAAGTGCCTGAGGCGCTCGTCGCTTGACGATTGCCGAAGGATTTTGATGCGCTTATCGACAACCCGAACCCCGATGGCGCCCGCTGGCCCGCAAATCGCGTTCGGAGAAGTGCGCCACACCCGCTTGTCGCCGGTCGTCCACGCTTTTAACTACCCGGCATTTTTTATCCGGGTGCCGATTCACCGCCTCGATCAGCTGCAGTCCGCCACCCGTCTCTTTGGGCTGAATCGGGCCGCGCCCTTGTCCTTTCATGAATCCGACCACGGCGATGGTAGAACGCCTTGTCAGACCTGGATTCGCGAACGGCTGGCCGAATCCAATTTGGTCGCAGACGGGCCGATCTGGCTCGACACCTTTCCCAGAGTCTTTGGCTACAGCTTCAAGCCAGTTAGTTTCTGGCATTGCCACAACGCGGCCGGGCAGCGCATCGCCGTCCTAGCCGAGGTACACAATACGTTTGGCGAGCGCCACGGGTACCTTTTGCACCAACGCGGCGAACCCCTGCGCGGCGGCGCGGAGCTGAGCGCCGGCAAAGCCTTTCACGTCTCGCCGTTTGCGGCGATTGAAGGCCGCTATCGCTTTCGATTTCATGGGCGCCAGGACCGCTGGGTCGCCCGCATCGATCTCGACACGGCTGCTGGCCAGGCGCTTCTGCGGACCAGCCTGTCAGGAACACCCGAGGCTCTTGATCGAGCGTCGGCCCTTCGCGCATTGCTGCGATACCCGCTCTTTACGCTGGGCGTGATCGCCCGTATCCACGCGCAGGCCTTTGCACTGTGGCGCCGCCGAGTCCCGTTATTCTCAAAGCCCATTCCGCCCTCGACTTTGATTACTCGGAGCCCGTCCTGATGTCCTCGATTGATCCGATGCAGCCGGGCCACTCGCGGGCCGTCTCCATTCCCCAGCAACCTGCTCGACTGCCGGTCGCAGCCATGGCGCTGACGCGCATGCTCGCGCAGTTGCATACGGGAAGGCTCCGCCTGATTGATCCACAGGGTCGGGTGCAAGATTTTGGCCCCGGCGGCGAACCGCAAGTGTCACTCCAACTCGCGTCGTGGAATCCGATCACGGCCTTGATGCGGCGCGGCGATGTGGGCTTCGCGCAAGCGTGGATCGACGGTGAATGGACCACCGACAATCTTACCGGCCTAATAATGCTGGCCTCGCTTAATCGCAGCGTGCTCGAGTCCGCCGTCTTCGGCACTTGGTTTGGCCAACTGCTGGATCGGCTGCGGCATTTGATCCTGCGCGACAACTCGCTGGCGGGGTCACGGCGCAATATTGCCGCTCACTATGACTTGGGCAATGCGTTTTATGCGCTCTGGCTCGACGAAACCATGACGTATTCGAGCGCGTGTTTTCAGGGCGATCCTGATCGCAGCCTCGCGGACGCGCAGCGGGCAAAATATGCGCTCGCGCTTGAGCGCACCTCAGCGCCGCGCGCCGCGCGGCTACTTGAAATCGGTTGCGGATGGGGTGGATTCGCCGAAACGGCCGCCCGCGCTGGCCATCATGTCACGGGCCTCACCCTGTCACTCGAGCAGCATGCTTGGGCCCAGGCCAGACTGCGAAAGGTGGGCCTGGATGCCAAAGCCGATCTGCGCCTCCAAGACTATCGCGATACGAAGGGGCAATTCGATGCGATTGTTTCGATCGAAATGTTCGAAGCGGTTGGCGAGCGCTGGTGGGCGACCTGGTTTGCGGCGGTCGCCCGATTGCTTGCCCCGGGGGGACGCGCCGTGGTTCAGACAATCACGATTCATGACGATCGTTTTCAGCGCTACCGGCGCACCATGGACTTCATCCAGACGCACATCTTCCCCGGTGGGATGCTGCCTTCGCCCTCGGTTTTTGAGCGTGAGGCGGCCCGGGCAGGGTTGCAGGTCGTCGAGCGCCATGCCTTCGGTGCAGACTATGCCAAGACGATGGCCCTCTGGCACGAACGCTTTCTCGACTGCCTGGACGCGCTTCCAGCGCTGGGATTTGATGATCGATTCGTCCGCATGTGGCGTTTCTATCTGTCGTATTGCGAAGCCGGCTTTCGCACCGGCGATACCGATGTGATTCAGTTTGTCCTCACCCACCGATAATCCCGCGCCAAACCCCAACTCCCCGTCTGAGACTGGGCTATCGGCGACGGGGCTGTCGGCCTTTGCACTCGCCTGCTATGGCGGATTGCGGTTGCCGCTGGCTCTGCTTGAACTACCGCTCTTTGTCGTCCTGCCAGCGCTCTACGGCAGCGCAGGTTTGACGCTCTCGCTCGTGGGGGCGGTACTGTTTAGCGCCCGCTGCGTCGACGCCGCCGCGGATCCGTTGATTGGTCTATGGCTGGCGCGGCAGCGACGTTTCGTCCATCGCCACTGGATTCTCGCGGCCTTGCCCGTTCTTGCGGCCGGCTTCTGGGCCTTGTTGCACCCACCGGGCGCCGCGGTCGGCGCCAATCTGGCACTTTGGCTTGGCCTCTGGTCGATTGCGACCTACATCGCCTACAGCCTGGCTTCGATCGCCTACCAGGCGTGGGGGACTGACCTCGGGGAAAACGCCGCGTCGCGCACG
>RFVZ01000141.1 GCA_009922405.1 Betaproteobacteria bacterium | reverse complement strand
GTCACCACGCCCACGGACGGCGCAAACAAAAAGAGCCAGATCACCCCGGCGATCGCGGGCGCTACGGCATAGGGCCAGATCAGCAGCGAACGATAAACCGAAGCCCCCGCGACCACGCGATTGGCCAATACGGCGAGCAACAGCGACGATGAAAGGCCGAGCACCGAGACGAGGATCGAAAAAATCGCGGTGATCTTGAACGATGCGAGATAGGTCGAATCGTTCCAGAGGCGCTCGAAATTCTCACCTCCAACGAACTGCACCGAGGTCCCGAAGGCATCCTGAGAGAGCAGGCTTTGGTAGAGCGCCTGACCCGCGGGCCAGAAGAAGAAAATCGAAACGATCGCAAGTTGGGGCGCCATCAGCGCCCAGGGCAACCCGCGAGAATTAAACCGAACGCGCTTGTCCAAAACTGTTCAAGCGCGTGGCTTGGCCCCTCAGGATTTGTTCGCGCTCTCGAAACGCTCAAGCTGCTCGTTGCCGCGCTTGACCGCCTCGTCGAGGCCTTCTTTCGCCGACTTTTTGCCGGCCCAAATCTGCTCAAGCTCTTCGTCCATGATCGCGCGGATCTGGACGAAGTTACCCAGGCGAATCCCACGGGATTTGTCGGTAGTCTTGCGAATCATCTGATTCACGGCAATGTCCGTTCCGGGATTGGCTTTGTAAAAACCCGACTTCTCGGTCATCTCAAAAGCCGCCATCGTGATCGGCAAATAGCCTGTGGTCTGATGGCTCTTCGCCTGAACATCGGCCTTGCTCAAGTAACTGAAAAAGGCGGCCACTGCGCGGTACTCTTCCGCTTTCTTGCCCGACATCACCCAGAGGCTCGCGCCACCAATAATGGTGTTCTGTGGCGCACCGGTGACATCGGGGTAGTACGGCAGGGTCGCCGCGCCAAAGGCAAACTTCGCATTGCGCTTGACGTTGGCGTACATCGCGGAGCTACCAGTCGTCATCGCACATTCACCCGAGATAAACGGCGCATCGCCAGCACCGCCACGACCCTTGTAGACAAACAGACCCTGTTTGGACATGTTGGCCAAATTCTCGATGTGTCGAACATGGAGAGGGGTGTTGAAGGCCAGACGAGTGTCGAGCCCGTTGAAGCCATTGCGCTTGGTGGCAAATTCAACGTTGTGCCAGGCGGAAAAACTCTCGAGCTGGGTCCAGGTTTCCCACGAGGTCGTGAAGGGGCACTTGTGACCGGTGGCTTTGAGTTTGGCTGCAGCCAGCGCGACTTCAGGCCAGGTGGTCGGTGGGCGCGCTGTGTCAATACCGGCGGCCTTGAACGCATCCTTGTTGAACCAGAAAATCGTCGTCGAGCTGTTAAACGGCAAGCTCAACATTTCGCCTTTGGGCGACGTGTAGTAACCCGCCACGGCAGGGACATAGGCGCTGGGGTCGAACTTCTCACCCGCGTCTTTCATGACTTTTCCGACGGGTACAACCACGCCCTTACTCGCCATCATGGTGGCAGTACCGACTTCAAAGACCTGCAGAATATGCGGCGCATTTCCAGCCCGAAACGCGGCGATTGCCGCCGTCATCGACTCATCGTAGGTACCTTTGAACGTTGGAACGACCTTGAATTCCTTCTGACTATCATTAAAGTCTTTGGCCAGGCCGTTGACCCATTCGCCCAGGGCGCCGCCCATGGAGTGCCACCACTGAACTTCCACCTCGGCGGCAGCGGGTGCCGCAAAGCCCATGACGATGGCCGCTGTCAACGTGCTCGCCAGGGTAGATAAAACGCCGGTCGCACGGCGGGTTGCGGTGAGTAATGTCGACAATGCAGGCAAGCCAGTTCGGATCATGACAACTCCAAAAAAAAAGAGAGCCTGTAGCGTGGCATCCCTTCTTTCCGATGTGATGACAGTTTGTTGAAAGTGGGGTCGACTTGAGAAATCAACTGATCCGGATCGACAAATCAGGCAGGCGATCGATCTTGCAGAGGATCAGGTCGCCCCGAACGACGGGACCAACGTTTTCTGGCGTCCCCGAGTAAATGATGTCACCCGGAAAGAGCTCGTTGGCTGACGAGAGCTTGGAGATTTGCTCGGCGACCGACCAGATCATGTGGGCAAGCGTCGCACTCTGCTTGGTGACCCCATTGACCTGCAGCGAGATATTTTCGCTGCGAAAGTGGCCCACCATTGACACCGGGTGGATCGGACCGATCGGCGCGGAACGGTCAAACGACTTGCCGATTTCCCAGGGCTTTTTTTCGTCCGCCAGCAACCGCTGCAGATCTCGCCGCGTCATGTCCAGCCCCAGCGCATAGCCATAGACGAGGTCGAGCGCCCGCTCAATCGGGATGTCTTTGCCGCCGGCCTTGAGCGCCGCCACCAACTCCACCTCGTAATGATAATTCTTGGTCAGAGAAGGGTACGGGTGATCACCAACCGTCCCCGGTGCGACGAACTGGATTGCATCGGTCGGTTTCTGAAAAAAGAACGGAGGCTCGCGCGTCGGGTCAGAGCCCATTTCGCGCGAATGCGCCGCGTAGTTACGACCAATGCAATAGATTCGGCGCACGGGAAAAACGTCGGTGGTTCCAACAATCGGAATCGTCGTAGAGGCAACCCGAAACGGCATCCCAGGGCCGGGGTTTTGGGCGTTTGCAGAGACGCTCATTGCAGCGGCTGCGGTGCCTGTGGCAGCCATCGCCACCCCTAATTTCAGTCCGTCGCGACGCGAAAGTCGGGCCATTGTCCGGGTCATCATCGGTCTCCTGTTAGATTTGCAATTTCGGCACTCTAGACGATCTCGAACGGTCACTGCACGGATGCCCATTTTTTTGTTTAATCGATTGCTCCAGGCGAGCGGCGTTCTGGTCTCGGTCGCCTTCCTGGCGTTCTTGCTGTTCCAGTACGTGGGCGACCCAGTGATTTTCCTGCTTGGGCAGGATGCGACCCCGCAACAGATTCGCGAATTGCGTAGTGCCCTCGGGCTGGACCAATCGTTTCTCGTTCAGTTCCAGCACTTTCTGGGGAACGCGATTCAGGGCGAATTTGGGATCAGCTTGCGCCAAGGCACCAAGGTGTCGAAGCTGATTGCTGAGCGCCTGCCAGCAACTCTGGAACTCGCGACGATCGCGGCGCTACTGGCTCTGGCCGCTGGGATCCCAATGGGGGTGTACGCGGCCCTCCGAGCCGGCCGGTTCAGCACCCAGGTCCTTATGACGATTTCGCTGTTGGGGGTGTCACTCCCAACGTTTCTGATCGGCATCCTGCTGATCCTGCTTTTTTCGGTCAACCTGGGCTGGTTGCCGAGCTTTGGTCGCGGCGACACGCTTCAACTCGGCTGGTGGAGCACGGGTTTACTAAGCGTTGCAGGCTGGAAGCACATCGTTCTACCTGCCACCACGCTGGCGATTTTTCAGCTCACGCTCATCATGCGCCTTGTGCGCGCGGAGATGCTCGAGGTACTCCGGACTGACTACATCCGCTTCGCGCGGGCCCGCGGCCTTAGCAACCGCGCGATTCATTTCGGTCATGCGCTGCGCAATACCCTGGTGCCGGTGATGACGATTACTGGCCTGCAGCTCGGGGGTCTGATTGCGTTTGCGATCATCACTGAAACCGTATTTCAGTGGCCGGGCATGGGGCTCCTGTTTATTCAAGCCGTGAGCTTTGCCGATATCCCCGTAATGGCAGCCTACCTCTGCCTGGTTTCCCTTATTTTTGTCACGATCAACCTAATCGTTGATCTGCTTTATGTGCTGGTCGACCCACGTATTCGAATCGACCGGCCCCGAAAAGCATGAGCCAACACGGCAATCCGATCACGCGGTGGCTCGATTCCGATGTCGGCTATAGCCTGCGCAATTCGCCAGTCGCCATGACCGCCGCGGTGGTGGCATTTATCTGCCTGTTTTGCGCCCTGTTTGCCGGCTGGGTTGCGCCCCAAGACCCGTTTGATCTGGCGACGCTGGAGCTCGCCGATGCCCGCCAACCGCCGGCATGGCTCGAAGGCGGCAGCCCCAAGTACTGGCTCGGGACCGATGATCAAGGCCGCGACATTCTGTCGGCGGTTATACACGGCGCGCGTATTTCGCTCGTCGTAGGCCTCACCTCGGTCGCTCTGTCGCTACTCATCGGCGTGGCGCTCGGCCTGCTGGCCGGATTTATCGGCGGATGGGTAGACGCGCTGCTCATGCGACTTTGTGATGTCATGCTAAGTTTTCCAGCCATTCTGGTTGCGCTATTGATCGCCGGTGTCGGCCGCGCGCTCTTTCCCAATGCCCAAACGCCGGTCGCGTTTGGCGTCCTCATCGTGTCGATTACCCTGACCGGCTGGGTTCAGTACGCGCGCACGGTTCGTGGGTCGACCCTGGTCGAACGCGACAAGGAATACGTCCAGGCCGCGCGCCTGATCGGGGTCTCGCCGCTGCGGATCCTGCGCCGGCATGTCCTGCCCAATGTCCTGGGACCGGTCCTGGTGCTGGCTACGATTCAGGTGGCTACCGCGATTCTGACTGAAGCGACCCTGTCATTTTTAGGTGTTGGTGTGCCGCCGACCTCCCCTTCGCTGGGGACCCTGATCCGGGTGGGTAACGACTATTTGTTCTCCGGTGAGTGGTGGATCACGGTGTTCCCGGGGGCCATGCTGATCATAATTGCTTTAAGTATTAATCTACTGGGCGACTGGCTGCGCGACGCGCTCAATCCGCGCCTGCGGTGATGGTTATGAATCTTCTTGAAGTCAATAATCTGGTCGTCGAGTTTCCCACCCGCCGCGGCCTTTTGCGTGCCCTCGATGGGGTCAGCCTGACGATCGCCCCCGGCGAAATTCTGGGTGTCGTCGGTGAATCCGGCGCCGGCAAATCTCTGACAGGCGCGGCCATCATCGGACTGCTAGATCCACCCGGGCGGATCTCGAGCGGCGAGATTCACCTCGCGGGCGAACGGATCGACCAGTATTCCGCGGACCAGATGCGAGGCATCCGCGGACGCCGGATTGGCGCTATTTTTCAGGATCCCCTCGCTTCGCTCGATCCGCTCTACAGCATCGGCCATCAGCTCATTGAGACCATCCGAACTCACCTGCCTTTGACCGCCGGGCAAGCACGCCAGCGGGCCATCGAACTGCTGGAGGAGACTGGAATCCCCGCCGCGGCAGAACGGATTAATCACTATCCGCATCAATTCAGCGGTGGCATGCGCCAACGGGTCGTCATCGCCCTGGCCCTCGCAGCGGAGCCTCAGCTCGTGATCGCCGACGAGCCAACCACGGCCTTGGACGTTTCGATCCAGGCTCAGGTCATTGGGCTACTTAAGCGCATCTGTCACGACCGGGGCGCCGCAGTCATGCTGATCACCCATGACATGGGCGTAATCGCAGAAACCTGCGACCGGGTTGCCGTCATGTACGCCGGGCGAATCGTCGAGATTGGTCCCGTGCAGCAAGTCATCCATGCCCCCGCCCATCCCTACACGATTGGTCTCATGGCCTCGATTCCCGACCTCGAAACGGACCTCGAGCGCCTCGCCCAAATTGACGGCGCCATGCCACGGCTTGATGCAATACCCCCGGGTTGCGCCTTTCACCCGCGTTGTCCGCGCGTGTTTGAGCGCTGCCGCTTCGAGCGACCCGAGTTGCTCGACGCAGGCACGAGCCGGGCGGCGTGTTGGCTGCATGCGCCTGAGGTCGCACCATGAAATCTGCGACGTCTGCCGAGATCAAGTCAACCGGGGATTCGACGAGTAGCACCCACCCCGCTAAGCACCTGGTCCAGGTCGAGGGCCTGAGCAAAACCTTTGATCTCTCGGCCTCGTGGCTTAGCCGGCTGTTGAGCGGCCGCCAGGCGAGCCTGCTACACGCGGTCGACAACGTGAGCTTTACGATCGCTCGTGGCACAACGCTGGCAATCGTTGGCGAATCGGGTTGCGGCAAGAGCACACTGGCCCGGCTCCTGGTCGGTCTGCATTCGCCAACCGAAGGGCGCGTGCTGTTTGACGGTACTGACAACGCCGTCGCTCGCCCGCTGAATCAGCGAATCCAGATGATTTTTCAGGACCCCTATGCCAGTCTCGATCCGCGCTGGACGGTGGGCGACATCGTGGCCGAGCCCCTGCTCGAGCATGGTCTGGCGCGTCCAGGACCCGAGTTGCAACATCGGGTGAGCGCCTTATTAGAGTCCGTCGGCCTGTCTGGTTCAGACCTTTCGCGCTTTCCGCATCAATTCAGTGGGGGCCAGCGTCAGCGCATTTCAATTGCCCGCGCGCTTGCCACCGAGCCCGATTTCCTGGTCTGCGATGAACCCACCTCAGCGCTCGATGTGTCGGTCCAGGCGCAAGTCCTGAATCTGATGCGTGATTTGCAGCGCGATCGGGGTCTCACCTACCTCTTCATTTCGCACAACTTAGCCGTGGTGCGCTATGTGGCCGATTCGGTGGGTGTCATGTACCTGGGCCGTTTGGTCGAGTGGGCGCCGAAGTCCCGGCTTTTTAGTCGCCCCCAGCACCCCTACACCCGGATGCTGCTGGATGCGATCCCAAAACTACGCGACACGGGTCGATCTCGCACGCCGGTTCAGGGTGAAGTGCCCGATCCACTCAACCCCCCCTCAGGTTGCGCCTTTCATCCGCGTTGCCCTCTCGCCAATGAGCGCTGCGAGCGGGAACGCCCCCAGTTGATCAGCACCGACACCGGATCGGATTTGGGATCAAATAGGGGATCAAATTCCGGCCGTGTCGCATGCCACGCGGTACAAGAGGGTCGGATCGGATTTAGCGGAACCTGAATAGCTGGGCCAGTGGTGCCCAGCTCAATACCCGGACCCCGCAAAATGGGCAATGCCCCACCAACAAGCCAGGGCCAATCCGAACACCGCGCCGCTATGAATGATGGCGCGGAGCAGCTGTTTCGATTC
>RFVZ01000015.1 GCA_009922405.1 Betaproteobacteria bacterium | reverse complement strand
ACAATCGGAGGGGTGCCGACCTTGCTGTTACATGGCGACACGCTCTGTACGGACGACTTGGCCTATCAGGCCTTCCGACAAGAGGTGCGTACGCCGCAATGGATCGATGCATTTCTGGCCAGACCGTATGCCGAACGCCGTGCGATCGCAGCGCAGATGCGCGATGCGAGTCGCGCAGCAGGCACGACCAAAGCCTCCGCCATCACGGACGCCAACCCCGCTGAGGCTCAAGCGCTTCTGGCGCGGCACCGGGTCCGCCGAATGATTCACGGTCACACCCATCGGCCGGCCCGCCACGAGTACCCGCAGGGCGAACGCTTTGTACTGACTGATTGGGACTTTGACGTCCCCCAAGATAAAGGCTGCGCAATCAGCGCAACCCGGGGCGGCGGTTTATGGGTTCAAGCGGATGGCTCAGTCCACCAATCGATCTAGCCGCCGGGGATCATCGACTACTTGGGCTTCTGCCGCGACTTCGATTCCGACGCGCTGCAGTGCCTCGGTCAGTTCATTAATCCGGCGCTCCTGAGCGGCCGCATGATCGATGAGTCCGTGCAGGGCCAAGGACAAGGGGTCGTTGTCATCCGGAGAAAGACCATAGGCTGAGAAGCCCAGCTTAGCCGCCGTCTCTTCACGCCGCTGTTGGTCTTCCCGCAAGAGCACGCGCGCGGGATTGCCCACGGCGGTAGCCCCAGCGGGAACCTCTTTAACCACCACGGCATTGGACCCAACCTTGGCGCCATCGCCGACGGTCAAATTGCCCAGAACCTGAGCGCCGGCGCCGATGATGACACCCCGTCCGAGCGTCGGATGTCGCTTGAATCCGCGCGCCAACGACGTCCCACCAAGGGTGACACCCTGATAGATCGTGCAATCATCCCCCACGACCGCAGTCTCGCCGATCACGACACCCATTCCATGATCGATAAAGACCCGCTGACCGATCGTTGCGCCCGGGTGAATCTCGATCCCCGTGAAGACGCGCGCCACATGAGAAACAAAGCGGGCCATCGTACAAAACTGCATCTGCCAAAGACGCTTTGCCATGCGATGCAAAATCAGCGCGTGAATTCCCGGATAGCACAGGATGATCTCGAGCACCGAGCGTGCGGCGGGATCACGACTGCGCACGGCGAGGATATCGTCCCGAAGGCGATCGAACATCAGCATGAAGGCGATTCAGTTCTCATCAGCCCAACAGAGTGCCGGTGCACGGGCGGCCGTGCAACCAAAATGCAGCAAAGTCGCACCAAGGGGCCAAAATTTACCCACCCGGTCGGATGGGACTTGGTTTGGCAAGGGACACCATCCGCGTACAGATACCGCGCAATATATCGACCTCCTGACGTTGTAATCGGGTCCGACCAAATAGATTGCGGAGGCGCGGCATGAGGCGCTTTGGCTCCGCGGCGTCAAGGAAACCGATCGTGATTAGGGCAGATTCGAGATGGGCAAACAGCCCCTCGATTTGGTCGTGGGTCGCATAGTCGGAATCAGCCCGACCCGTTGCTTGAGCCGCACCAACCAATGCGGGGGGCTGCGCATCCGAGCCAACCGCTTGCAAAGCTGCGCGCCGCAGGGACCATGCAAACACCTGGACCGCTTGTGCGAGGTTCAGCGAATCGCAGCCCGGCGCAGTAGGGATTGACGCGAAGTGACTGCAGAGTTGGGCTTGAGCCATCGAGAGCCCGACCCGTTCGGTTCCAAACACCAACGCCACCGGTTCGATGCCGAGCCGCAACTGATCCAGCATGCACGCTGAGGCCGTATCAGGGTCGAGCGGCAGCGCGGCAAATTCACGCGGCATGCTTGCAGTGGCCATCTGCAATACGGTACCCACCAGGGCCTGCGCCAAATTGTCCACGACGATGGCGGCTTCCATCACGTCATGAGCCCCCGACGCAAATGCGACGGCCTCGGGGTCCCGGGCAAATTCAGGCTCGCGCGGGGCCACAACCACGAGCCGAGTCAAACCCATTGTTTTCATCGCCCGTGCAACCGAGCCGATGTTGCCGGGGTGAGAGGGTTCGACTAAAACAACCCGGATTCGGCTCAGGCATTCATCTACAATCACGTCATGCATCCTATGATCAATGTCGGTATTCGAGCAGCACGTCGTGCAGGCCGAATCATCACTCGCGCGGCGTTCGATATCGACACCATTCGCGTTGCCCGGAAACAAGCCAACGACTTTGTAACCGAAGTCGATCGGGCAGCCGAGGACGCGATCATAGAATCGCTTCTCGGGACCTTCCCGAGTCACACGGTGTTAGGCGAAGAGTCTGGCCACGTCGATTCGCAAGGTCGGGCTGTTGAAGGCGATCCACGATTGGGCGAACACGTCTGGATTGTGGATCCACTCGATGGCACCACGAATTTCATCCATAGCCTGCCCCAGTATGCGATCTCGATCGCGTTGATGGAGCGCGGTGTGATTACCCAGGGCGTCATCTACGACCCCAACCGGGACGAGTTGTTTACGGCCAGCCGTGGTCGTGGTGCGTTTTTGAACGACCGGCGGATCCGAGTATCGAAGCGATTGCGGCTCCAGGAATCACTCCTGGGCACGGGATTTCCGTTCCGACGCGTTGACGACCTCGAGGGCTATCTCGAGCTACTCGCCCGAGTCAGCCGCCTGGCTGCAGGAGTTCGTCGACCCGGGGCCGCTGCTCTCGATCTGGCCTATGTCGCCTGCGGACGCTATGACGGGTTTTTCGAACTTGGGCTTGCGCCCTGGGACTGCGCCGCCGGGGCACTGATGGTGACCGAAGCAGGCGGGCTGGTCGGCGATTTCAGGGGTGAAACCGAATGGTTATTCGGCGAACAAGTTCTCGCGGGGACCCCCAAGGTATTTGCAGCGCTGGTCGCAATGGTCGCTGACTGTCCTAAAGTCGCCTCACTCGTCCCATCTCAGTGGACAGAGGCCGTCACCCGCAAAACAGATCCCCCAGCCTCCAGTACGACCTCAGTTGTTCTGTAAAAGCACCGAAGCTTTGAGGGCGATACGAGCCGCCACCTTCGCAGCGGGCATTTTCCCCCCATCTCCATTCAGGCGTTGCTGATCGGCCACCAGCCGCACGCCTTTGGATTGATCATTGAATGCCTCTGCAGCCCCCGGCAACAGGGAAGCGGAGGCACCAAACATGTCGCCAGCGATGGCCACAAGCGCCGGGTAGTTTTCCACCGTAAAGCGATAAGCGAGTTCAGGGTGGCGCCCATGAGCGGCAACCATAGCAGGCAAGCGCGCCGAGATATTGTTCGGTAAGCCCCCGGCGACTGATAGCTTAAGTAATTGCTCGGCGAGCGTCGGGTCAGCAACTGCTGCGGCTGACGCGGCAAAAAGCCATCGATCTTCCTCGCGTTGCGCGGCCCTCAGGCGGTCGATCAACTGCGAAAACTGCGCCCCGTCGGCACCCCACCCTGCAGCTAAAATCACCGCGCCACGGAGATTGCCCGGGATGGGACTTCGCCCCGTCTGCTCCAGCTCAAACAGGCGCCGGGCATAGTCCAGAGTTGTCTGGTCGCCATATCTGGCCAGATCCTGGATCAGGCCACTTCGAAACACCTGGATTTCGCTCGACTCATTGTCACCGCCAGTCCAGCCCAAGGCGGCCAGTTCCGGCCGCAGGAAATTAAGGGCGAGTGCGCGCAGCCGGCCTTGCTGAACGCTCCCGATGAGGGCTTCGTCGAGAAAATGCAGGCCTTCACGGGCAACGGCCATCAACGCCGGACGGTCGGCGCCCTGAACCTGTCGAATTGCGGGCAAGAGATCCAAAAAAGCCGACATGGGTAAACGCCCCGCCACGGCGAGTGCAAACGTGTCGCTGACGATCGTGATTCGGGCTGCAGACGGGAGATCAGTAAAGACGCGTGCTAACGCAGCCTGTTCGGGCGCTGCATAGGCCACACGATAAAAACCCTGCCCGAGTGGATTGAGAATCGTCGGACGCGAGGGGCAGCCCGGCAGCGTGATTGTTTGCTGGGCGGCTTCGAGCAGCACGGTACGAGTCTGGCCGTCATGCAACAAAACAAGTGGGATTTTCCAGAGGGTGCTGGCTGGCGCGGCGGCCCGGTCCTGAGAAAAGCGCTGCTGAGTCAGATCAAGTTTTGTCAGCGTTCCCTGCTCACAACGCGCGGCGACGCTGACCAGGGGAAATCCTTTCTGATCGGTCCAACTACTGGCCACGACATTGACATCGCGCCCAGCGGCCTGCCCCATATGAAACCAGAGATCTGCGGCGGTCGCATTCGAGAATCTGCGCTCCCTCATGTAGGACGCCAATCCGCGCTGAAACGCTTCGGGTCCGATCCAGCCTTCAAGCATGCTCAGGACAGCCCCCCCTTTGACGTAGGTGATGCCATCAAACACATCGAACACGTGGTCTTCCCCAACCGCCCCTGAGCGAATAGCTCGAGTGGCCGAGCCTGCGTCATCGAGCATGGTGCGATCAATCGGCGAACGCCGGCGGAGCCCAACTTGCCACTCTGGATTAAAACGATCGGTGGCCTTCTCAGCCAGCCAGGTCGCAAAGGCTTCGTTGAGCCAGATCTCCTCCCACGAAGCTGCGGTCACGAGGTTGCCAAACCATTGGTGTGCGATCTCATGCGCGACAACGCTAAAAATGCCGCGTTGCGTCTTCGGGCCGCTTTTGAGCGGATCGAACAGCAGGGCAGCCTCGTTGTACGAAATCAGGCCCCAGTCTTCCATCGCACCGTCTCGCGTACTGGGGACCGCAATCTGGTCGAGCTTAGGAAGAACATAATCAACGCCGAAGTATTCGTTATAAAAAGGAAGAATTTTCTGGGTTGCAGACATCGCATAGGCACCGAGGTCACGTTTGCCTGGTGCGGTCAGGATGCGCAATTTGACCCGCCCTGACTGTCCCTCCAGGACATCGAATTTACCGACGGCAACCGCGACCAGATACGTTGGCATGGCCGGCGTCGACTCAAAGCGATGCACGATGTGATCGACCGAATCGGAGGCAGGCGCAGCGCTCAGCAGGGGGGTGTTGGCGACGACCGTATAGGCCTTTGGGGCGCGCACAGTGATGTCAAAGACACTCCGATAGGCGGGCTCATCGAAACCTGGGAATAACATCCTTGCAAATACGGCTTCGAGTTGGGTGGCTAGCATCCGCGCTGGCTGGCCATTGGCCATGTGCGGCGCCTGGTAAAGCCCCGCGTCGTTTTGATTGACCCGGCCGGTGTAGCGCAACTGCAACCGATAAGAGCCGCTCGCTATCGTGGACGCGCCGATCGGCACCAAGCGCCACATCTGCGCCTTTGCGTCCGCCTCGACCCGAAGCTCAATCGGTTTCGAAACCGCAGAGCCAGCCCCAATGAGCTGAACCGATGCCGCCTTGGCAGTCAACTGATGCGCATGCAGCATCAACTCCGAAACCGGCGCCCGCACAGCGATCTCGATCTCAACCTCGCCAGAAAACTGATCCGACTCCGGGTCAAGGTTGAGCGCGATCGCGTAGTGCGAAGGCCTCACCATTTTGCTCAGACGGCCCGGCGTCGTATCAAAATCAAAACGTGACTGAGCCCATGCCGGGGCGCTCCCTGAAACACTCGTCAGAGCCAGTGCAAGCCCGATACACCGAAAAGCAATGCGCATAAATTTCATAAGATCGGGTCCCGTCAGGGCTCGTGCCCATGTCGATGGTGTGTGTCGGGGTAGTGCTCGTGCGAGTGGACGAGCGGCCCATGTCGATGCTCATGACTATGCCGCAGTGCGGCTGTCATCACCAAATCCGGTTGATCTGGGTGGTCATGTTGATGATGCTCGTCATGGACATGTTCGTGCTCATGAATCATGGTCTCGTGCGAATGTTCGTGATGATGGCGCTCGGTTAAATGCAACCAGACACCAGCGCCCATTAGGATCCCGGCGGCGACGAGCTGCCATGTGATCGTTTCACCTGACAGTACGGCGAGGGTCGCTCCGACAAAGGGTGCGATCGAAAAATACGCCCCCGTTCGCGCCGTCCCGAGATGCCGCAGCCCCACCACATAAAGTGCAAGGCTGACGCCATAGCTGAAGAACCCCACCCCCATCGCCCCAGCGAGCACCGGGAGCGCGGGGAGCTGATTGCCGAGCGAAAAGGCCAAAACAAGATTCACACTCCCTGCTACCAGACCTTTGATCGCAGTGATCCAACTGGCGTCGCTCGCAGAAATTTTGCGGGTCAGATTGTTATCAACCGCCCATGCCAGACACGACCCTAAAATCGCAAGCGCCGGCCAAAGATCATGCACCTGAAGCTCGTCTGGCCAGCTCAGGAGCGCGGCCCCGAGAGCGATCGCGACCATGCCAATCGCAATGTGCCGGCCCACATGTTCGCGAAAAACGGCCCAGGCCAGCAAGGCTGTCAGCACCCCCTCCGCATTGAGCAGTAACGATGCGGATGCTGCCGGCATGCCGGCCAGGCCGGTCATCAACAGCAAGGGAGCAATGGCTCCACCCGAGAGAGTGGCCCCCGCAAGCCACCCAAGATCGGCCCGAGGGAGGCGCACGGGCGCTGCCGAAATGATTCGGCGATAAATCATGAGCCCGCTACCGGAGCCGAGATAACAGAGGCCGGCGAGCATCCACGGGGTCGTGTCCGTCAACAGCCACTTGGCCAACGGCGTCCCGGCACCAAACAAAAAAGCGGCACCGAGTGCCGCGACGACGCCAATGTTCACAGGGCTATTAGACTACGCTTCGTTAGTGCCGAACTAATTTCTCACCGCACAAAAGAGAGCGCCGCGCCCTTGAAGGGTCAAAACAACATCTGGCCTCGGATTGTCAAGCTGACGACGATAGCGCCCGACCATGACAGCACCTATGGACGCAAGTAATCCCCGCGCAGAAGGCGTCGAAAAACACACGCCAATGATGCAGCAGTTCCTGCGGATCAAGGCGGATCACCCCAACGCCCTGCTGCTGTATCGCATGGGCGATTTCTACGAGATGTTTTACGGCGACGCCGAGCGCGCGGCCCCCCTGCTCGGCATCACATTGACCCGGCGAGGCGTGAGCGCCGGCGAGCCGATCCCGATGGCGGGCGTGCCCGTCGTGTCGCTCGAACAAAACCTGGCGAAATTGCTTCGGCTGGGTGAATCAGTGGCCGTTTGCGAACAAATCGGTGACCCCTCGACGAGCAAGGGTCCGGTCGAGCGCAAGGTAGTCCGCATCGTCACGCCAGGGACGCTGACCGATGCCAGCCTGTTGCCAGAACGTGACGACCGACCGTTGCTGGCCATCGCCCCTTCGCGCAAGTCGCGCGGTCCCGCGCCGAAAGACCCCATCATTGGTCTGGCCTGGATTGTTTTGGCGAGCGGCGAATGCTGGCTTGCCGAATTGCCACTTTCCATGTTGCCAGGCGAAATTGAGCGCCTCCGACCAGCTGAATTGCTCGTACCGTCTTCGCCATTCGCCCAGACCGTCAGCGCCGCCGCAGTCACCGCGCTCGGTGCAGCGGGACGTTTGTTGGCGCTGGTCGAGACCGATCCGGACGGGTTTGACGCCGACCGCGGCCGGGCGTTACTCACGCAGTCCTTGGCGGTGCGGGATCTCGCCGGCACCGATGCGCAGACACTGGATACCGCTCTGGCCGCCGTCGCGGGGTTGATTGCGTACGTCGGACGGACTCAGGGCCGGGCGCCGTCGCACCTGCAACAAATACGGGTGCACCACCCTCAGGAATTCCTGGTCGTGGATGCGGTTGCCCGTCGCAACCTCGAACTCGTCGAAACCCTGCGGGGGGAGCCCGAACCCACGTTGCTGTCTGTCCTGGATCACTGTGAGACTGCAGCTGGTGGGCGTCGTCTGCGACGCTGGGTCGATACGCCCCTGCGCGATACGACTCAAATACTCGCCCGCCAGCGTTGCATCGTCGCGCTGCTCGAGCGGCCAACCCACATGCGCCAAGGCGCTCTGCTGCGACCTCTCTTACGGGCCACCGCTGACTTTGAACGGATTGCAACTCGTATCGCGCTTGGGAGCGTCAGGCCGCGCGAACTAGCTGCGCTACGCGATGGCTTTGAAGCGGCCGCTGCCTTGCAAGACGCACTGAATCAGATCGATTCGCAGGGATTCACGTTCGCAGAAATCGTTCAACGACTCGAGCGACCTCAGTTAGCGGCGAGTCTGCTCGCACAGCAACTGGCGGACGAACCGGGTGCGCAGATTCGCGACGGCGGCGTGATTCGAGCTGGTTTCCACCCCGAACTCGACACCTTGCGCGGACTTGATCAGGACAGCGGTACGTGGCTCGCCGAACTGGAGGCCCGTGAGCGCGCGCGAACGGGGATTCCGAACCTTCGTGTGGGATTCAACGGGGTACATGGTTTTTTTATTGAAGTGACCAACGGTCAAAGCACCAAGGTGCCCGATGATTATCGGCGCCGACAGACGCTCAAAAATGCCGAACGCTATGTCACGCCCGAACTGAAGTCCTTCGAGGACCGCGCCTTATCCGCCAAAGACCGCGCGCTAGCGCTCGAGAAATCACTTTGGGAGGCATTGATCGCTGCGCTCCAACCCACAATTGCGAGCTTGCAAAGGCTGGGAAGCGCGGTCGCCGATCTCGATGTACTCGAGAATCTTGCCGAACGGGCGGACACACTGAACTGGAATCGACCTCGATTCGAACCCCTCCCCGGAATCGAGATCCGGGGCGGTCGACACCCGGTGGTCGAGCAGGCACTCGAACGCACGGGCCAGCGATTTACGCCCAACGATTGTGTCCTTCGGGATGATCGCCGCCTCGCCGTGATCACAGGTCCCAACATGGGGGGCAAATCGACCTTCATGCGCCAGACCGCCCTGATTGTGATTCTGGCCCACATTGGGAGTTTTGTACCGGCCAACGATTGCGTTCTCGGACCCATCGACCGCGTCTTCACCCGGATTGGCGCGAGTGATGATCTCGCCAGCGGTCGATCGACATTTATGGTTGAAATGACCGAAGCAGCGGCGATCCTTAATGCCGCGAGCCCAAGCTCTTTGGTCCTGATGGATGAAATTGGACGCGGCACCTCGACCTTCGATGGTCTCTCACTCGCCCACGCGATCGCCGCCCGGATGTTGACGGGCAACCGCTGCCTGACGTTGTTTGCTACGCATTATTTTGAACTCACACAATTGGCCGTGACCCATGCAGGCGCCTTCAATCTGCATCTGGCCGCAATTGAACATTCGGGCGGGATCGTCTTCTTACACAGCGTAGAAGCAGGACCAGCGAGCCAGAGCTACGGGCTTGAAGTCGCTCGACTGGCGGGCTTGCCAGCCCCCGTCATTCGAGCCGCCCGAGAATCCCTCGTCAGCCTCGAAAGCAGCGCGAGTCAACACGACCCCCAGGGCAACTTATTTGGCGATCTGAGGGAGTCAACCATGGAGTTCACCCTGGAGTCGGCAATGCCAAAGGCCGAACCCAGCGCGGCCCCAGAGGTCGAGGCTTTGCGCGCCCTGCGTGACCAGTTGGAAGGGATGGATCCGGATGTGATGACGCCCCGCGAAGCACTCGACGCGCTCTATGCGTTGTGCAGTCAACTAAGAGAATGAAGAGAGTTGGCGCTCGACCTCGATTTCGTCTTCTGACGCGAGTTCAACCTCAATCACCTCGATTTCGAATCGCAACGCAAGACCCGCCAGCGGGTGGTTAGCGTCTAAAACCGCCACCCCTTCGGCGATATCTGTGATGGTCCAAACCCGCTCGTCGTCCGGGGTCTCGAGCGAGTCATCGTCCGGGTCATGGTCACCGACAGGGTCACTGAGAGAGTCGCCGACATGAGCGCGCCCCGGAAGAGAATCAAGACTCATGCCAATTTCGATCTCCTCAGGGAGTAGTTCGACCGGAACGAGTTCGATGAGATCTGCATCGTAGTCGCCGAAATGGTCCTCGGGTTCGAGCATGATTGACAGAGCACTCCCGGCCGAGCGCCCCGCCAAGGCGGTCTCGACCCCGGCAAACACAAACCCGTAACCACCGTGCAGGTAACGCAACTCTCGCGGACGATCCTCGACCGGTTCGCCCTGCAGGTCAAACAGGCGATAACGCAACGTGACCCAACAGCCGTTTTCAATCACCATATCGTCATGAAAAAAGGTTACACCCCAAAAATAGCCGGGCTCAATCCCAAGCCACTTGCCAGTCGCCCCGCCAGAGCAGAGGCCGAAGCCAAGGCCGAGGCCGAGGCCGAAACCGGGGGCTTGTTAGGCAAATTGAGTGTAGAGCAATTTCTGCAACGCCACTGGCAGCGTAGGCCCCTGCTGGTCAGGTCGGCGATTCCGGAAATGCAGACCACGATCATGTTGACCCCCGAGCGCCTGTTCGAACATGCCGCGAGCGATGCAGTTGAATCCCGGCTTATCAGCCAGCGCGGCCAGGCAACACGTCGATGGTCGGTCGAATACGGACCATTTGAAGCCCTGCCCTCAATCCGCAGTCGTAACTGGACCGTACTCGTCCAGGGGATGGACCTGGTCGAAGACGCTGCCCACGAGATCCTGCAACGTTTTCGATTCATTCCAGATGCAAGGCTGGATGACGTAATGATTAGTTTTGCAACGACCGGCGGCGGCGTGGGGCCTCATGTTGATTCCTATGACGTCTTTCTGGTGCAGGCGACCGGGCACCGCCGCTGGAGAATCGGCCCGGCACCGCGGCCCCAGTGGGTTGATGGATTGCCTTTGCGGATCTTGCAGAACTGGGAGCCAACCGAAACTTATGATCTAGGGCCCGGCGATCTGTTGTATGTGCCACCTGGTTGGGGTCATGACGGCGTCGCACTGGACGCATGCACTACCTGGTCGGTCGGGTTTAGAACGCCCTCGCGACATGAATTTCTGAGCGCGTGGCTTGGCGATCAGGCCGAACTCGCCGCAGACCTGGCGGGAAATTTAAGGGACGAACGATTCCGCGACCCGAAGCGTGAACCAACCGCGCAACCCGCCCTGGTCCCCACCGATTTACGAAAGACGCTTCACCAATGGGTCCAAGACTGGCGTGCCGATGAGCGAGCCCTATTGGCGACACTGGACGGGTTTATTGGACGGCACCTCAGTGAACCCAAACCGCAGGTGTTTTTTGAGCCCCCCAGTCGCCCGAATACACAAAAGCGATTCATTCAATTTGCGTCGCGACATGGTGTCGCACTGGATCGACGCACGCGCATGCTCTACGACCAAACCCACCTCTTTGTAAACGGCGAGGTCGATCCGATAAAGCCGAATCGAGCACTTCGCCTGTTGGCGGACCAACGCGCCTGGACTCCAAGCCAGGCCGCAAAAATCCTTGTCAACGAATTGATTAATGAGCGCGTTTATTCTTGGTATCTAGCTGGGTGGGTTTCCATTCGATCTCCTCAACTAGGTACAGACTAAAGATTCATTCTTGCCACTAGTTTTGTATTCTTGGGTCCGAGCTTTGTGGGGCATGCGCCACGAAAGTGCGGAAATCAGGGAAGTTGCTGATAGAATTTTGGTCTGGGATAACGTAATGCCCCAACAAATTCAATCGGGTTTCAACTCGAAGCAATAGGACTTAAGACCATGACCAAGCAAATCCTCGCCGCCTCCCTGATCGCTTTGGCACTTGCTGCCTGTGGCAAGAAAGAAGAAGCGCCTGCTCCTGCGCCCGCAGCACCTGCCGCTCCAGCTGCCCCTGCTGCTGAGCCCGCACCAGCAGCACCTGCTGCTGACGCGGCACCTGCCGCACCTGCTGCACCTGCTGCCGAAGAAAAGAAAGAAGAGAAGAAGTAATTCGTTTTTCTTCGATCAAAAAGCCGGCGCCTCGAGCGCCGGTTTTTTTTTGCCTAAGCCCTCAGGCCGCGCACCAATCGAAGCCAGCCTCCTGATCAGCAATCATTAGTAGCGACTCGTCGATTCCGCCTTCGACCAACAATGCGCTCGCGGCCAACTCGGGCCGGTTGTTTTGTTCGCTTAAATGTGCAGCAACCACACGGGTCAATTTAGAGCGGTCCAGGCTCGACAGAATTGAAGCTGCAGCCCCATTGGACAAATGCCCATACGGACCGCCGATCCGCCGTTTTAGCGAGGGGGGATAAGTGCCTGCAAGAAGCATTTCCTCGTCGTGGTTGCACTCCAGAACCAGGGCGGTCAAGCGACAGAAGGTCTGCGTGATGTGGGGCGTTCCGTGCCCAAGATCGGTCAGGACGCCGAGTCGGGAGCGCCCATCCTCAATCACAAACTGCACCGGTTCGCGGGCGTCGTGAGGCACGGCGATCGGCTGAACCCCAAAGCCAGCCACCTCAAACCCACGCCGCGCATCCAGAAGGTGAATCGGCGCATCACCAAACGCAGATGCCGAGAGCGCGCTATAGGTGCCCCAGGTGAGATACACCGGAAGCGACTCACGACGGGCTAGCGAAGGCACTCCGCCGACATGGTCACCGTGTTCGTGGGTCACCAGAACCGCATCAAGATCCTGGGCCGTCAGGCCTAGACGGCCGAGGCGGCGGGAGAGTTCTCGTGGACCAAAACCGCAATCGATCAGGACCCGACTGGGCCTACCGGCAACAATCGACTCGACCAGGAGCGCGTTACCCGCGCTCCCGCTGCCCAAACTGGCGAATCTCACCCGTAGCCAGAGGCTTTTATTTCAACTGTTCGAACAACAAACTGGCGATCCGGGTTGCGACCGGCCGCTCGGCCGCCTCCACCACCGCCCCACCGTCCTTACTGAGAACCCGGATATCGGTCGCAGCTTGTCCCGCGACACTTGATCCGACCAGAACAATCCGGAAACGACGTGGTGTTGGATCGGCATTGCCGCTGAAGATTCGGTCAAAGATCGATCGGGCGGAACTCGATTCGGTCGCCGGATCGACGTAGCGAACAAAGTAAACACCACGTGAACGGTCACGGTCCTCAACGGTAAACCCAGCGCGATCAAGGGCCAACCCAACGCGACGCCAGGCCCGATCGAAGGATTCGTCCACCTGCACCGCGCCGTCTGAAAGTGACCTCGCCCGCAAGACCAGAGAACCTGAATTCGGTGAAAGGTCAGCAGTCGCGCGATTGGAATCGCTACCGAGACGCACCATAAGGCGGCGCAAGAACTCGGCTTCGAGTTCCGGATCGCTGGGACGCTGAGTCCAGACAAAACCATTCTTGTTTTCACCAGGCACTTCAACCATGCCACGATGGCTCAAATGAATCTCAGTCCCAGCCTCAACCGCTTCGAGGCGGACACGGAAGCGATCGCGTTCGCCCGTTGAATAAATGCCATCAAACACTTTCCCGATGGTTGAACGGATGAAATCCTGGGGGATCTTGGCTCGGTTTTCAGCCCATTCGGTCTCCATCACGCCGATCGCCGGTTGATCAACCGCTAACGTGAAACCTGACTCTTGCCAAAACGTCCGAAGCACCGGCCAGAGCTGCCCCGGGGGGCGTTTCACCGTGAGCCATCGCATCGTGCCGGCCCGCTCGATCTTCATGCCAGTCACGTCGGGCAGCACATCGCGCTGCGCGCCAACGCTGCTTCCTGCCAGTTGATCGCGTGCGGCGCGTTCACGGGCATAGCCGGACAGCGTGGCCCCCGAGACCCGCTCGGGCAACATAAACCGCTCATCACCGCGCGGCGAGACGAGATCGGGCGGCACTTCGAGTTTCGCCTCGGGCCGGGTCGTCGATGATCGGTAGTCGACCTTTGGATCGGGCAGCATGTTGGATACGGAACTGCATCCCCCCAACAGAACGAGACCAATAGCCCCGATTTGAACGACAAAGCGCATGCGGAATTCCTGAGTTCGGTACGACATCACACCACGCCGGCCGCCCGCATCGCTGCGCTGACTGCCTCGTGATAAATCGGTGAAAGGGGCGTTAGTGGTAAGCGCAATCCCGGGGGAATGCGACCGGTTTGTGCGAGCGCCCATTTGACTGGAATCGGATTGGCCTCGACAAACAATTTTTCATGCAGGCCAAGGAGCGCCCGGTTAATTCCCCGAGCTGTCAGTACATCCCCGGCGATCGCTGCGGCACACAGGCTAGACATCGCGGCAGGCGCCACGTTCGCGGTCACAGAGATCACGCCGTGCCCACCCTGCAGCAAAAATGGCAGCGCCGAGTCGTCATTACCGCTATAGAGACGGAAATGCGCAGGTAAGCGCTGCAACAACAGCGCAGCACGCGGCAGGTCACCAGTCGCATCCTTGAGGCCCACAACGCCGGGAACTTCCGACAGACGAACAACGGTGTCATTGGCCAGATCGGCGACCGTTCTTCCAGGCACGTTGTACAAAATAACCGGAAGATCGACCGCCTCAGCAACAGCCGCGAAATGTCGATACAAGCCTTCCTGGGTAGGCTTGTTGTAGTAGGGCACAACCTGTAGCGTGGCATTCGCACCGACCTGATGCGCTGCAGCAGTGAGTTCAATCGCTTCACGCGTGGAGTTAGCGCCGCTGCCCGCAATGATGGGCACGCGCCCAGCGGCCTGTTCAACCGCCACCCGAATTAAGGTGACGTGCTCGTTCACATCCACCGATGGAGACTCACCAGTCGTACCCACCGCAACGATCGCCTGGGTGCCGCTCTCGATCTGCCAGTCGATCAAACGCCTGTACCCGTCCAGGTCGAGCGAGCCGTCCTCGTGCATCGGACTCACGATGGCGACCATGCTACCGAAGACGTCAAAAGAATTGTTAGCCATTCGAAGCGCTCTAAGTTTGAGCATTAATAAAACGATACATTAGACGTAACCAAGTCCCATCGCATCACGAACCTCGCGCATCGTTTCGCGCGCAATCAGGCGGGCCCGATCACAGCCGGCATCCACAATGTCGCGCAAAAGCCTTGGGTCTTCCTGATACGGTCGGGCGCGCTCAATGAAAACTGCTGTCTCGCCGATCACGGCGTCAATCACCGGTTGTTTACACTCGATACAACCAATCCCCGCAGACCGGCAACCCTGCTGAACCCATGCCTGAGTATTCTCGGGCGAATAGACCTCATGCAGCGCCCAAACCGGGCATCGCTCGGGGTCACCCGGATCGGTGCGCCGAACCCGGGCCGGATCGGTGGGCATCGTACGAATTTTTTTAGTGACCGACTCAGGAGTCTCGCGCATTGCGATGGCATTCCCGTAGGACTTCGACATCTTCTGACCGTCCACCCCGGGCAATCGGGAGGCCTCGGTCAGCAACGCTTGCGGCTCGGTCAATATCGGAGCATTTTCGAGTGTGATGCCACGCTTGCGCGCCGCCGCCTGTTCCTTGGGGTCAGGGGGCGGCCCATAGAGATGATTAAAACGCCGCGCGATTTCGCGCGTGAGTTCGATATGAGGTACCTGATCTTCTCCGACCGGCACCCAAGCCGCCCGATAAATCAAGATGTCAGCCGCCTGCAGCAAGGGGTACCCTAAAAAACCATAGGTCGCGAGATCGCGATCGGCAAGTTTTTCTTGCTGATCTTTATAGGTTGGCACTCGTTCAAGCCATCCTAAAGGCGTGCCCATCGAAAGCAGCACATGCAGTTCAGCGTGCTCGGGGACGCGGGATTGCAAAAACAGAGTCGCTTGCTTGGGGTCAATTCCGCCGGCGAGCCAATCGGTCACCATCTCCCAGACGTTGTGCCCGATCTCACCCGGCGACTCATAGTGGGTAGTCAGCGCATGCCAGTCGGCAACGAAGAAAAGGCAGGGATGCAATGCCTGCAATCGTGCCCAGTTCTTGAGCGCGCCGTGATAATGACCGAGATGCAGCGCGCCCGTGGGGCGCATTCCCGAGACAACGCGCTCGGACATGTTGGTGAGGCCTGTAACGGCCGAAATGGTATTCATAAGCGCGTGATTCTACCCGTGCTCCGTCTCGCTTCCGGACACCTCGGCCTGCTCAATTTCGCCGGCGATGGCATCGAACCCGAGACCCGCCCGCCGCAGCAACGGCTTCGGACCGGCCAGGTCGACGATCGTTGTGGGGATGGAACTCAGCCAACCGGCATCGATCATCAGATCGACTCGTTTACCGAGGCGTTCTTCAATGTCGTCCGGATCCGCGAGCGTTTGGTCTTCATCGGGCATCCGCAATGTCGAGGCCAGCAGCGGTTGTCCAAGCGATTCGAGCAGACCGAGCGGAACCGGATGATCCGGCACCCGCATGCCAACGGTCTTACGCGATGGGTGCGCCAAACGTCGCGGAACCTCCCGCGTTGCGGGCAACACAAAGGTGTAAGTCCCCGGGGTCCATCGCTTGAGAAACCGATACTGCCGATTATCGACCTGCGAATAATGCGACAGTTCAGATAGATCTCGACATAACAGAGTCAAGAGATGTCGGTCGTCGATTCGACGAATCGCCCTCAGTCGGTCGACCGCAGTCTTGTCGTCGAGCCGACATGCAAGCGCATACCCCGCATCGGTGGCAATCACGCCGAGCGCACCGCCCCGAAGCAATACCGCAGCCTGCTCGAGAAGTCGTTTCTGCGGCTGGACCGGATGAACGATCAGCCTCACCATCTGTGCCAGACCGGCACCACCGAATCGGGCAGGACCGGTGCATAACCGAGGTCTGCGTGACTTTCGATCGGACTGTGAAAATCGGATCCTCTCGACGCTTCAAATCCTTCAGCCGCTGCGATTCGCGCAAACCGACGCACCTGGTCGCGAGTGTGACTGCCGCTCGCTACCTCGATCGCTGTGCCGCCGACGGTCCGGAATTCTTCAAGCATGGTTGTCAACGCCAGCTCACCCACCCGGTAGCGCGCCGGGTGCGCAAGAACGGCGACGCCGCCAGCCGCCCTGATCCAGTTCACCGCTTCGGAAAGCCGAGACCAATGGTGCGGAACATAGCCAGGACGACCCGGTACGAGGTATTTCAAAAACACCGAGCGCACGTCATCGCAGGCACCGCGTTCAACCAACCAGCGTGCAAAATGCGTTCGCGAGACCAACCCAGCATTACCCGCCATGGCCGCAGCGCCCTCATAGGCCCCCGCATGACCCACTGCGGCGAGTTGCTCGCCGATCTCGCGAGCTCGCGCATCACGCCCCGAGCGAACCCCCGCAAGACCCGCAACCAGCTCGGGTGAGTCCGGGTCGACCCCAAGCCCGACGATATGCAGGGTCTCGCCACCCCAACTGACAGAAACCTCGACACCCGGCACGAAGCGAATGCCAAGATCGGCAGCGGCCTCGGCGGCCTCGGCTAGGCCACCCAACTCATCGTGGTCGGTCAACGCCATGAGTTCGACCCCATTGGCCTTGGCACGTTGGACGAGGACCGCAGGTGCCAGCGTGCCGTCAGAATAAAAAGAATGACAATGCAAATCCGCATTGATTGAATGTGGATCCCGTGGATCGAGATCGCGGGACAGGTCTTGACTCATGGCTGGCCCAAGAAGGACTCAATCAAGCGGGCTACCGCCTCTGGCTGGTCGTGATGAAGCATATGACCACTACCCGCAACGGTCACCGTCTGCAGGGAGGGGAAAGCCGCCAGGCGCTCGCGGTACGCAGGCTCCCGGGTGTACTGGTGCCAATCATCAGGTTCGCCAGCCTCGACCAGCAAAACCGGAGCTGTGATCTGGCGCCAGCAGGCCAAAACCTCCTCGACTCGGTATAGCACGGGGTTGCGGCGGCGGTGGGCGGGGTCACCCCGAAGTTGCCAGCCCTCCCCCTCCGGCATCTCAACGGCTTGGGCCCAGTGTTGTGCAAGCCACGTCGCCCGATCCGCTCCGAGACGAGGATTGTTTCGACACATTCTTGAGACCAGAGTCTCCAGGCTCGGCCAGATCCGTTCGCGCTCGGGCTTACTGAGCTCATCGAGCCACTGCGCGTAGCGCTCGGGAGCTTGATCGGGACGGTTACCCGGCAACCCGTAACCCTCGAGATTGACGAGCCGCCGAATCCGGGAGGGTCTTACGCCCGCGTAAAGGCAGGCGATATTGCCGCCCATGCTATGTGCAGCCATGTCAACGGACTGATCAGGAACCAGCGCATCCAACATGGCCTCGAGATCTGCCAGGTAGTCCGGAAACCAGTACGCATCGACGCCCAGGGCTCGCTCGGTCAGTCCGTACCCACGCCAGTCAGGGGCATAAATGCGACGCTCGATCTGCAACTCGTCAACCAAAAACTGGAACGATGCAGACCCATCCATCCAACCATGCAAAAGCCACAGTGGGGGCGCACCGACTGGCCCCCAGGCACGGATGTGGTGCCGAATTCCGCGCGCCTCGACCCACAATGACTCGCTGGGACGGCGCGGTTTATAGTGAGTGATCATGAATAGAATTCAGGTCGGAGCGCGAAGTCTACCTTTTAGATCATGACTAAACACCGTAATCAGCGACGTCCCGATGACTATGCGCGTCTGACGCAGTCGTTTCGGTGGCAGATACCGCGACACTTCAATGTGGCTGAGGTTTGCGCGCAACGGTGGGCAACGGACGCCCACGGCAATCGTCCAGCGATTATCGAAGCTGGGGCGGGTGCCCGTCACCTCCCCCTGACTTATCGCGAACTCAATGAACAGTCGTGCCAACTGGCCAATGCGCTGGATACACTGGGCGTGGATGTCGGCGATCGGGTCGCGATTATCCTGCCGCAGTGCGTGGAGACGGCCGTGGCGCACCTTGCGACGATGCGACTGGGCGCGATTAGCATGCCGCTTTCGGTCCTTTTTGGCCCCGAGGCACTCACATTCAGGCTGCGCGATGCGGGGGCGCGGATCGCGATCGTGGATGCGGCGCATCTCGAGAGCATTCGAGAGGCTGCCCTCGAATGCCCCGATCTAGCGGATCTGATCCTCATCGATCCCAGTAAAGAATGTGCCCCTGCCCTTCAGAACGATCGATTGTTTGAGCATGACTATCAATCAATGATTGATCGTGGCTCGAAGCATCATTCAATTAAACATACCCTCGCCGACGATCCGGCGGTGCTGATTTACACCAGCGGAACGACCGGTTCGCCCAAAGGAGCCTTGATTCCACACCGGGCGCTACTGGGCAACCTGACGGGTTTTGTCGCCAGCCAGGACTGGTTCCCCTGGGGCGGACACCACCTCGATCCGGGTGCCGGGTTCGAGGGGCAAGATCGATTTTGGTCGCCAGC